>JAJXWN010000029.1 GCA_021781595.1 bacterium
CGACCGCGCCACCCCGTAGGCCGGGCCGATGAAGTCCAATTCGACGTTGGGGCGCAGGCCGTAGCGAAGAAACCCTTGCGGATAGGTGGCGTTGGCGGCGGGTGCGGCACCGGAGACCGTCTCTTCCGAATAGCCGATCTCGATTACGGTGTTCTTCGGTTTGACTGCGCAGCTGCTATAGCCGATCGTCGGCCGGTCGAGCGTGGCCAAGAGTCCGGAGTCTCGCTCGCCGCACGGATCGGGCGCATGCGCCGCGCGTACCGCCAGAGGCGCCGGCGTACTCCTAGGGACCGGCGCCGGCGCTGCCAGGGCAAAAATGAGAACGAATCCTAAATTCACGAAGAGCCCTTCCAACTTCGGCAGGTAAAAGAGAGACGATACACCAAAGAAATATAGTTATCCCGGCGCAATGCCGGGTTTCGTCTGTTCTCGGGAGGCCTCTCGCGCGTGAAGATCGTTGTGGCGGTCAAATTAGTTCCGGATGCGAATGCCGAGAAGCGGATCGATTCGGAGACGAAACGTCTGGTACGGACCGGCGTTGAAACGGTGCTCAATCCCTTCGACGAGTACGCTATCGAGGGGGCCTTGCAGTTGAAGGAACGGCTGGCCGCTGCGCCCGGTTCGGCGGAGCCGGCGACCGTAACGGTCTTCAGCATGGCGCCGGAGTCGGCAAGAGAGGTTCTGCGCAAAGCGCTGGCGATGGGCGCCGACGACGCGGTGCTCCTAACCGACGCGGGCCTGCAAGGCAGCGACGTATGGGCGACCGCTTACGCCGTCGCCGCCGCTTTGAAGAAGGTCGGCTTCGATCTGGTCGTTACCGGCGGACTGGCCGACGACGGCAACACCGGCGGCGTGCCTGGGGCGCTGGCAGAGTACCTTGGCGTACCGGGTCTGACGAACGCGCGCGCCATCGAGGTCGCCGACGGCAAACTCAAGGTGCAGCGGGAGACCGACACCGGTTATCAAGTCGTCACGGGCCCGATGCCTGCGCTCGTGAGCGTGACGATGGCGATCGGAGAACCGCGTTACGCATCCCTCAAAGGCATCATGGGCGCAAAGAAAAAGACGATAACGACGATCTCGCTCGCCGAGCTCGGGCTCGACCGCGCCGTCGGCAGCGACGGCGCTAAAACCGAAGTCCGCGAACTCGCCGCTCCGCCGGTACGCGGCAAAGGCCGCATCGTTGAGGCAAGCGACGGCGCGCAGGGCGCCCAGGTGATTTTCGACTATCTGAAAGAGAAGAAACTCGTCTAAATGAAAAACGTCATCGTCTTCGTCGAACACAGTGGCGGCCAAACGCGCAAAGTCACGTTCGAACTGGCGACGCAGGCGCGCCGCTTGGCCGACGCGCTCGGTGGAGAGGCACGGGCGGTCGTGCTCGGCGCCGGCGCGCAGGCACTCGTGGAGCAGCTCAAGGCCTATCCGCTCGACGTCATCGCCTATGCGGAGGACCCCGACGTCGACACCTTTCTCCTCGATCCGGCCGTCGACTATCTCGTAGCGGTCGCGCAGAGTGCGGGCCCCTCCGTCGTGCTCTTGCCGAACACGATGCTCGGCCGCGACCTAGCCGGCCGGTTGACGGCGCGCCTTGGTGCGGCTATGGCGGGGGACGTCACCGGCATCGAGGTCGATGGTGGTTCGGTGGCGTGCGTCTCCCCGAAACTCGGCGGTAAGGTCGTGACGACGTGCGCGTTCAAGAACGCCGACTACGGCGTCGTCACCATACGCCCGAATTCGTTTACCGCTACGGCCGGCGGCACCGGAGCGCGGACCGCGCAGATCGAAAAGCCCGCCGGCAAGAGCTACGCCATGGTCGTCGAGCGCAACGTCGAGGAGGCTTCCAGCGAGCTCGGCTTGGAAGAGGCCCCGGTCGTCATCGCGGGCGGGCGAGGGATGGGCGGTCCCGAACCCTTCACCTCGCTGCTCAAACCGCTGGCCAACGCCTTCGGAGGGGCCGTCGGCGCCTCGCGCGCGGCCGCCGACGCAGGTTGGGTACCGTACGGCCTCCAGATCGGTCAGACGGGCAAGACAGTCAGCCCACAGCTCTATATTGGAGTAGGAATCTCGGGAGCAATTCAACACAAAGTCGGGATGCAAACCGCGGGAACCATCGTGGCCGTCAACAAAGACGGCACCGTCCCGATGGGCGACTTTGCCGATCTGCTCGTCGTTGGCGATCTCTTTACCATCGTACCCGAATTGACCAAGCTGGTTGAGCGAGCCAAAGCGCAAGCGTGACGACCGGCGCCCCGGCCGCGTTGTAACGGTGCGGACACCATAAGGAAAACGTGTAATCTTGAAACGAACCCTCCTCGTCGCGTCGTTCTTCGCGGCTATCTTCGCGGCGATCGCGTTCCCCGCACCACAAGCCGACGCCGGCCTCTTCGGGGGCGGTCCTAAGCCGACAGCGACGCCATCTCCGGCGCCGATGCCGACGGCGACTCCGGAGCCTCCACAGATCGTCATTCCGCGGCTGATCGATAAACTCAAGGCCAATCCCAACGATCGCCAGGCGATGGTCGATCTGGCAATGGAGTATCTTACGATAGGCCATCCGGACCTGGCGTTGCCGATCACCCAGAAGTTGCTGCAGATGGGCGAGAAGACGGCGCAGGTCTACTACTTCGATGGCTCGGCGCAAGAAGCCATGGGGAACGTCAACGGTGCGATCGCCGATCTTGAAAACGCATCGAACCTGGCACCGACCAACCTCGGTATCCTGAGCTCGCTGACGCAGTTGTACCTGAAAGTCAATCGGCCGGCCGATGCCGAACGCGTCGCCAACCGCGCCGTGGTTTTCAACAAGAGCGATCCGCAGGCGTACTCGAATCTCGGCCTTGTCTATGCCTCCGAGCAGAAGTTCGACAACGCGCGCACGCAGTTCGAAGCGGCATTCAAATTAGATCAGAAAGACATCACTCCACTGCTGCAAGAGGCCCAAACGTACGTAGCGCAAGATGCGGTACCGTCGGCTGTGACGGTCGTCGAGCGCGCGCTGCAGTACGATCCGAAGAACGTTCAGGCGCTGGTGTTCAAGGCCGACCTCATCGCCAAGGAGCAAGACTTCGCGCAAGCTTCAGCCGCTTACGACGACGCGGTGGCTGCGGCTCCCAACGACCAAGCGCGGGTGGGGATCCTCGTGCGTAAGGCGGCCATGTACGCAGCGGCGAAGCAGCCCGCACAGGCGCAGGCCGTCTTCGAGCAGGCCATAAAGACCTATCCGGCCGTCTCGTCGGCGCATACGGCCTACGGCGAGTACTGGCTTCAAAACAAGCAGCCGCAACGAGCCGTAGGGGAGTTCTTGAACGCGCTCAAGGTCGACAAGAACGATCCCGGCGCCCTGCAGGACATGGCGGAGTTTGAGATGCAGAGCGGCCGCCCGACCGATGCCATCGGCTATCTCAAGCAATTGACGGCCGTCGCGCCGAGCGCGCAGGCGTTTGCGCTGCTCGGTCAGGCATACGTCTCGACGCGTAACTATGCCGCCGCGAAGGATGCCTGCCAGACCTCGTTCCAGATCCAGCGCACGCCGGATACGCTGACGTGTATCGCGGGCTCCGATTTCAGCCTCAAGAACTATAAAGAAGCCGCCCAGATCTTCGACATTCTCAACAGCAACGTTAAGCAGTACGTCGATGCGAATCCCCAGATACTCTACATGATGGGGCAGTCTTACACCAAGACCAATCAGAAGGGCAAAGCCGTTGCCGCCTACCGCATACTGCTCAAAGGGATGCGTCCGGGGACCAAGGCGTACAAGCAGATCGCGCAACTCGTAGCGGCTCTGGATCGCCGGGCTCCGGCTCCCAAGAAGAAGCGCTGAACTTCGGTTCGCTATGCTGCTCGTCTATGACGAGTCGTTTGCCGAGCACCTGCGCGGCGTTCCGCACCCGGAGTCGCCGGATCGCGTGCGGGTGGTCGACGCCTATCTGCAGGAACGCTTTCCCGGAACAGAGCGTATCGCGGCGCGCGACGCGACGGACGAGGATCTCGCGCGCGTGCACACGCCTGCCTATCTGGAGACGGTGAAGCGTGAGACCGCCGGCCTGAACGGTGCGGCGGCCTATCTCTCGACCGGCGATACGCTGATCGACGAACGATCCCTCGCCGTCGCTCGGCGGGCGGCGGGCGGCGCCATCGTCGCACTCGAAACGGCGGCCGAGCGTGCGACGCCCGTGTTTGCGGTCGTTCGCCCGCCCGGCCACCACGCAGAACCGATGCGCGGAATGGGCTTCTGCATCTTCAACAACGCGGCGGTCGCGGCGCGCGCGTACCTCGTCCGCTTCGGTGGACGCGTGCTCGTCGTAGATTTCGACTACCATCACGGGAACGGCACGCAATCCGCTAGCGGAGACGGCCTCTCATACGTTTCGGCGCACGCATATCCGGCCTATCCCGGCACCGGTGGGCCGAGCGAGAATTACGAGCTCGGGCACGATATCGTGGCCAACGTGCCGTTGACCGCACATGGCTTCGGGACGGAGCCGTTCGTTGCCGTATGGGAGCGCCTGCTGCCCGCGGTTGCCGCGCGCGTGCGCCCCGATGCCATCGTGGTGAGCGCCGGTTTCGATTACGTTGTCGGCGACCCCGTGGGCGATCTCGGGGTCGATGCGAGCGCTGCTACGCATCTCGCGACCGCGATCGAAGCGATCGCGCGTGAGTACTGTGGCGGCCGAGTGGCGTATCTGCTCGAAGGCGGCTACGATACTCGTGCGCTGGCATTATCGGTGGGGATGGTTTTCGAGGCACACGACTCTGGTGCGACGGCGGGCAGCGGAGCGCAGCCTGGCGCGATTCCATCGGCGCAGCGCGCCTTGCTCGATCGTATCGGTACGGTGTCGACGCGCTAAGGCGCTACCGACGTCGCGATCTTCAAGAGTTCCCGGCGCGAGAGCTCGCCGACCAAGGCAAAATGGAGGCCTTCGTCGGCCCACGTGAGGAGCGTCGTCGGCCCATCTTCGACGTAGTTCGCCGGGTTATTTTCGACCGTCGCGTGGTGCACGGTGAACGATCCCAGGTTGACGGCCGCACCGCGCGCGTTCTCGAAGAGCGAGACCGTTCGGATACCGTCGGAGTAGAGCAAGTGCAGGCTGCGCACGCCGTTGACGGTGCTCACGGATCCCGCGATCGGCACGAAGCCTTCGGGGAGATATTTTGGACCGGAAGCGCGGAAGCCGGCCGCGCGCACGACGCGCCCAAGGTCGTTGGAGGGAATGCCGTGCGATGGTCCGGGAACGCGCCTGTAGCCTCGCGAGGGCACGGCGAACAGCGCCTTGGGCAGCGACTTCACATATCGAAGCTGTTCGAAGCGCATCTGATGCGCGATCGATCCGTTACTCGCAAAGCGCTCCTTCTGCAGCAGGAGCTTTGTTTGCTTGTCGATCCAGACACGCATCACCGTTTGACCGGTGTATTTGTTGACCAGGAGCATCGTGAGCGTGCGCCGGCCGGCAACCGTCTGATCGGGTCCGACGACGGCATTGTAGTTGTTGGTCAGCAGCCCGAAGTTATCGTCGAGGGCAACTTGATCGTCGAGCGCGTCGTTCTTGGTGACGATGACGCGATCGAGCTTGACGTCGACGTCGTAGCTCATATCGCCGCGGCTGATGATGAAGTCGCCGTAGAGCGATTGTGGCGCCACGTACCAGCGCCGCGTGAGATCGGGCGCGTCGTGCTCGATCCGGTAGAGCGTGGCATTCGATTTCGAAGGGCCGAACTGGATGTCTTGCACTTGGCCCACGTAGGAAACCCTGGCTGGGGCAGCGATTGCCTCGCGCAACAGGGCGTTTGCGCTGGAGCTGGTTTGCGCCGAGATCGCCGAGGCGCAACATAGGCTCGCGGCCAGAACGATGGCGGCGCAGCGGCTAGCGTTTCGCACGAGATGCTTCAGGGCCGAACCTCTGCCGTCGTGTAGGAGGCCGGTGCCATGGCGGTAACGCCCTGTGCGGGATACGTCGCCGAGACGTTCTCGAGCGCCGAAGGATCGGCTCCCGTCTGGTCGGAGAACGGTACCGTCCCATTCATCGCCGCATGTCCCTGCAGGTAGTAGCTCGCGTCGATCGACGGCGCGCCGTGCTGCGCGCGCTCGTATACCGGCCCGAAAAAGGCGATCAGCGCGATGGCGACGGCTAGGGGCAACGCGACGGCCGGTCGGAAGAAGGCACGGAACCGGGCGAAGCCGGATGGCTCCGCATTGCGTATCCGCTTCCAGATCGCGCCCTTGAGCGCCGGCGGAATCTCGCGCTCTTCGCGCGTGGCTTCGCGGCGCAGCAGTTCGCTGAGCGTGACTTCGGCCGCGTATTCTTCCCTGCAGCGCGGGCAAACCTCCAGGTGTGCGTACACCGAAGCATCCGCCTCGGCGGCGAGCGCACCGTGAATGTAGTCGATGAGTTCTGCGTTTGTCGGATGATCGATCATTGTTATTTCTGCTTCTGCAAGAGTCTTCGTAAGAGTGCGCGGGCCCGGTGCAGCCGAGATCGTACCGTGCCGATCGAGCACCCCATGATCCCGGCGATCTCCTGGTAGCTCTGTTCCTCGATGTCTGCCAGGATCACGACCTGCCGCTGATCGGGCGAGAGCCGTGCGAGCGATCGCGCGAGCGGCTCGCTCAGCTGGTTCTCGACGTAATCTTCGATCGGCGTGACCGCCAGGGGGCGTTCGCCGCCGAACTGCTGCGGCTCGTTGTCTTCCGGGATCTCCTCTTGGAAACGTCCTTTCTTGCGCCGAAGTTCATCCCGGTAAAGATTCGTGACGATCCTGTACACCCAAGAGAGGAACGAGGTTCCCGGCTGGAAGCTCCGCCAGGCCCGGTACACGCGAAGGAACGCCTCCTGCGTAAGATCGGCGGCGTCGGCTTCATTGTGGGTCAAGCGGTACGCGAAGTTGTAGGTCGCCTTGCCGTATCGCAGGATCGCCTGTTCTAAAAAGGCGGCCTGTTCGGGCGTGGGCGGCTCGATCGGCTTACGCGGTACTCCCATTGAATCTACGAGATTTACCCCAAAAAGGTTCCTGGCCTCTTACTCGCTGTTAGCCGTCGCTGGGCTAGCGGCGTGGGCTACGCCCTCCGGCCCCAAATTTTCTTGGCGAACCAGGTGAGATACGATACGCAGACGGCCGCGATCAGGAAGACGAGGACGGTCTCCATGAGCACGACGCCGGCGTATTGGCTGCCCCCACACAGCGCCACGACGTCGGCTACCAGCGAGAGCTCCAAGCGGCCCAGCGGACTCGACGTAAGGCCGGCAACGTGGCGCGCCTCCGCGATCACGTTGCCCGGGTCCCAGCCGGTCGTGTCGATGATGTCGGCCACGCGGCTCTTGCCGTCGATCACGAAGAGCCGGTCGTTGTGAACGAAATCGTCGCTGGACGTCTGCAGCGACGAGATCCCGAAGCGATCGAGAAGGTTCTGGATCGTCTTCGGCTGACCGGTCAGGATCGACCAGGCGTGCGGGTTCGCGCCATATTTGGCTGCGTAGTCTCTCAGCACCCACGGCGAATCGTAGGTGGGGTCGAGCGTGATCTCGACGAGATGAAAATGTCTGGGATCGAGCTTGCGCTGGAGGAAGGAATACTTGCTCGATACCAGCGGGCACTCGTCGCTGTCTTTGCAGCGCGTGAAAACGAAGCTGAGGAGCGTTACTTTGCCCTTGAAGCCGTCGAGGCGAACGATGCGCCCGCGTTGGTCCACCAGCGGCGCGTTCGGTACCAGGCTGCCATAGTCTATGGGATAGATGTCGCCCGGGTTCGGCTGACCGGGATCGAACTTTCCGGCGACGGCGGCGTCGTACCAGCGCGGCGGGCTGGCCGAGCGATCGAGGAACCCGTCGATGCCGACGCCGGAGGCCAGTTTGAGGTGCGGAACGATACGATATCCGCGAATCTCGGAAGGCAGCATGCCGGTCACGGGGTCGTTGCGTACGATCGCCAGGCCATTATGGTCGGGGTCGAGCACGACCCCGTGCACGGGGATGACCGCGTGTGAGAGGCCGGCGCCCGGCGCTCGCGCAACGGCCAGTAAGCCGAGCAGGCCAAGGACCGCTGCCATGGATTTCGCCGGCATGATCCGAGCGTGCTTCGATCTCCGGCGCGTTTGTACTTCCTCCGGAACCTGCTACGCGCCGGCGACCGCTCGCAGGTCGCGTGCGAGATCGTCGACAGAGGCGCCATTTGCGTCGAGCACGATGCGCAATCTTCCGTTCGGATCGATGAAAAAGATCGTCGTGCCGTGTTCGATCGAAGCGGGCGAATCGTTCTTGTAAAAAATATGGTAGGCGTGGTAGACGGGTAGCAGTTGCTCGGGGGTTCCCGTCAGGCCGGCGAAGCGTGGGTCGAACCGGTCAAGCCAGCGCCCGATCGCGGCTTGCGTGTCGCGGTGCGGATCGACGGTGATGAAGACGATACGCACGTTCCGCGCGCTCAAGTGCGCGCGCCGCAGCGCTTTGGCGAAGGCCGCCATCGTATCGGGGCACATGTCGGTGCAATGCGTGTAGCCGAAATAGACCGCGACCGCGTGACCGCGCTGCGCCGCAAGCGAAAAACGTCGGCCGTGCTGATCGGTGAGCGCGAATACCGCGGCGGGCGGCGGCGGTTGCAGTACCATGCCGGCGACCGCGTGCGGATCGATCGGGGCCGTGCGCGCGCAGGCACAGAGTGCGCCGGCGAGTGCTACGGGCGCAAGCGCGCGCAGCATCAGGACGTCCCTGCGGGATGGATCAGCGTGATGACTGCCATCCAGATTCCGAGCGCGATGACGATGCCTGAGAGCCCGAGCGCGATGACATTGGAGAAGACGTTGTTGCGCAGGCTCTTCGGCAGGATATTCTTATCGTTCACCATGACGAGCAAGAAGCCGAGCACGATCGGCAGTACGAAGCCGTTGAAAGCTTCCACGTTCACGGTGATCTGCACGAGTGGCAGGTGCGGAACGAGGACGATCCCCGCGGCGACGACCACGCAGGCCGCGTACAACCCATAGAAACGCTTGGCCTTGAAGCAGGAATGGTTGAGCGAGCACGGCCAGTCGAAGGCCTCGCCGAACGCCCACGCCGTCGCGAGCGAGACGACGAAGGCGCCGAGGAGCGACGCGCCGACGAGGGCGATGCCGAACGTGATCTCGGCCATGGGCCCGATCAGCGGAACGAGCGAAAGCGCGGCGTGTGCGGCGTCGGAGACCGGGACGTGTTCGACGTAGAGCGTTGCGCCCGTCGTCACGATGATCGCGCACATGATGATCTGCGTGGCGATCGCACCGATCGCCGTATCGATGCGCGCGAATCGCAGGTCGGGCAACCCCAGGCCCTTGTCGACGGTGGCGCTCTGCTGGTAGAAGATCATCCACGGCATGATCACGGCACCGATGTTCGAGGCGATCAACAGGAGGTAGGCGTTGTTGCCCAGCGGCTGCGACCCGAAGATGCCCTGCCGGAGGATCGTGTGCCAGCCGGGATGGGCGGCGAATGCCGCGGGGATGAAGAGCAGTTCCAACAGGCAGAGGGCGAGCGCTATGTATTCTGCGCGCTTGTACGTGCCGCTGGTGATGACGCCGATCAGCAGCAGCGCAGCAGCGCCGACCAGCAGGTTGGGATTGATGCCGAAGATGGCGGCGGCTCCGGCGATGCCCGCGAACTCGGTGACGAGCGCAGCGACGTTGGTGGCAAGCATCGTGCCGAGCGAGACCCAGGCCCAGCCGAGCCCGTATCGCTCGCGAATCAGGCGGGCGTGCCCCTTCCCCGTTGCGGTCCCGAGCCGAACCGTCATCTCTTGAACGATGAAGAGCGGAACGATCAGGAGCAGTTGTAGGAGGATGAGTTTCATCCCGAACTGCGCCCCCGAGGTCGCGGCCGTCGTAATGCTGCCGGCCTCCGTGTCGGCAAACGCCACGATGAGACCCGGACCGACGACGGCCAGAAAGCGGAGCACGGTGCCCCAGGGACCCCGGCGCGACGATGCGGCGGATGCTAGCGACATGGAACCTCGTAAGGGCGAACTGACTTTTTTGTAAGGTTAGCCTAAAAAGCCGCCCAAGAAAAGAGCTTTATGCGCCGGTCCGGAGGGCGCCGTCCGGAACCCCGGCGTATATGATGCGAGGCATGCAGGTCGTGGTGCTCGTTCTGCGCGTAGGCGCCGGAGTTTTGTTGGTCTCGGCCGGCGCCCTGAAGATCGGGCACTTCGACGATCTCGCTGCGGCCATCGCCGGCTTTCGCGTGCTGCCGGCTGCGGTGGTGGCACCGGCGGCAATCTTGCTGCCCTTCTTCGAGGTCGGGTTGGGGCTCTATCTGGTGCTGGGCCTCTTCACGCGCACCGCCGCCGGCGTCGCCGCGCTCCAGTTCGCAATCTACGCCGCCGCCATCGCCTCGGCCGTGCTGCGCCACATCCCGGCGAACTGCGGCTGCTTTGGCGCGGCCGACCGCGCTCCGGCCGACTGGCCGCACGTCGGCTTCGACCTGCTCCTGGCTGCGGCGTGCGCGTTCGTCGCCGTCTTCGCGCCCGGCTTCTATTCGCTCGACCGCCGCATGAGGAGCCCATGAACCGTCGAACGCTCGTCAACGTCACACTCGCCGTCATTGCCGCCGCGATCCTGATCGCGATCTATCTGGCCAATCACTCGAACACGGTCTCCCGGTCGGCCTCGCAGGCCCCGCTCCTCGGCACCGCCGTGGTCGGCGCTCAGGCTCCCGAGTTCGCGGTCTCGACGACGCACGGGCTCTTCGATCTCGCCAAGGCGAAGAAGGCGGTCTTTCTCGAGGTCTTCGCGACCTGGTGCCCGCACTGCCAGCGGGAGACGGCGGTCATCAACGCGCTCTACGCCAAGTATGCCGGGCGTGTGGATTTCGTAGCGGTATCCGGCAGCGCGGTCGGGGGCGACGGCCGGTCGCCCGAGAGTCAGGACGATGTCCTGAATTTCGCGGACGCCTTTCACGTGCGGTATCCGATCGCGTACGATGCCGGGCTGAGGGTCGCGAAGCTCTACCTGCAAGGCGGTTATCCAACGATCGTCGTCATCAACGAGAAGAAGATCGTGACCTATATCAACAGCGGCGAGGTCTCCGAAGCCGCGCTCGCGGCGCAGCTGCGAAAAGCTATGCGATAGACCGGCTGCGCAGCACGATCCAGTGTCCGATCACGGCGGCGGCCAGTCCGAAGAGGAAGCCGCAGGCGACGTCGATCGGCCAGTGCAGCAAAGCGAGCACGCGGGCTGAGCCGACCGCCAGCGCGACCGCGAGCGCGAGCGCGGCGAGTGCGCGCGAGCGCGTCCAGAGGTAACCGGCGGCCAAGCCGATGGCGGCGAGATGGTCCGACGGAAACGCATTGTCGGCTACGTGCGCTACGAGCGGCACCGCATGGAAGACGACGAAGGGGCGCGGATGCGCGTAGAGCCTCGCGCCGAGTTCTACCAAAGCGATCGTCAGGACGCCGGATACAGCCGCTTCGATGAGGTCTAGGCGCCACAAACGCCGGAGCATGACGACGACGGCAACGCTCGCCGCCGGAATGAAGATGGCGTAGTTTGCGGTCGCGCGCACGAGATCCGCTGCAAACGGCGAGAGTTGCATAGGGCCCGCGGTCACCTGCGTCTCTAGTCGTCGGGCGGGAAGGTGTAGTTCGGCGGGGGAACGACAGGCTTGCCGACTTCGAGCGTGATCTCCTGATGCGAATACAGCGGTATCTCGCGCGGATTGCCGTCGTACGGGGCACCGTTGACGAACGCCGTGACATTCCCCGTGAAGGTTGCGACCCGGTGGTGACCGAGCGGCTCTCCCCAGATGTCGAAGAACATGCCGAGCCTAAAGGGGCCGCCGTTCGGCGCTGCCAGATGCGGCGACTCGACGTGGATGATTCCGCTGGCATCGTGCGTGTGGGTCCAGTAGAGGCACTGCGCCGCCGGGCTCGGGAATCCGATGAGCTTGGGAATCTGCATCTGCACGCCGCGGACGAAGAGCGCGAGGTGTGCGTGAATGTGGAGTTTCACGCCCTCCGTGGTCTCGCACTGGATACCGTCGACCGGCGCGCCGTGGCCACCCTGCGGCGTATCGAACATCGGCAGCATCGGCTTTCCAAGGCTCTCGCCGTCGGCTAGTTGGATGGGGCGTGCCGTCGCGTTGGGCCCGGGCGAGGGCGTGGCGTACGCCGCAACAAGTTGGTGCTGCTGATAGACGCGCATGATTGCGAAGACGGCGAAGATCAGTACGATGACGACGCCGAAACCGACGTAAACCGGGAACATCGGGTCGCGCCGCTGCGGCGGCGCGCCCGAACCTTTCGCGTGGCGGCGACGCTCCGCGCGGGAGTTCGGAGTGCTCATGGGCTGGTTAGTTGACCGCGGCGGTTCCTAGAGCCTGCGCGGGATCGAGGTGCCGGTTCGGTATCAGGTACTCGCGCACGTACTCGCGCACGGCATCGGCCAGCGGCGTGACGGGCCGCCGGTATCCGGCCGCGAGCAAGCGGTCGACGCGCGCGCAGGTGAGGTACTGGTACTTGTCGCGCAGCTGCGCCGGCATCTCGACGAACTCGATGCGTTCCGGGGCGCCCATCGCTGCGAAGATTGGGCGCACCAGCTCGAGCCACGTGTGCGCTTCTCCCGCGCCGATGTTGTAGATGCCCCGGGCGTCGCTTTGCGCTAGGTGGAGCGTCATCTCGACCGCGTCGACGACGTACAGGAAATCGCGGCGCTGTTCGCCGTCGCGGTATCCCGGCCGATGGCTGCGGAAGAGCCGCACGCTGCCGGTCTCGCGAATCTGCCGGAACGCCTTGTCGACCAGGCTTCGCATCTCGCCCTTGTGCTGCTCGTTGGGGCCGAAGATGTTGAAGTACTTCAACGCCGTCGACCGCTGCGCTAGACCCGTCCGCGCGGCGTAGAGATCGAAGCGGTGCTTGGAGTAGGCGTACATGTTCAGCGGGCGCAGCGTCTCCAGATCGCACTCGTCGGAGAGGTTCTCCTCGAGCGCGCCGTACGTCGCCGCCGACGATGCGTAGAGGAAGCGCAGCTCGCGCTGCGCCGCCCAATGCGCGAGATTCTTCGTGTACGCGTAGTTGTTCCGCATGAGGAAGGCCGCATCGCATTCGGTGGTCGAGGAGCAGGCGCCGAGATGGAAGAGCGTCCCAACCTCTCCGAAATGTTCGGGGTGCTCGAGCAGGCGGCGCTCGAAATCGTCGGCATCCACGTAGTCGCGATAGCGCAACGGTACGAGATTGCACCACTTCTCGGTTGCGTCGAGCCGGTCGACGACGAGAATGTCGTCCAGCCCGCGCCGGTTGAGTGCCCATATAAGGGCACTCCCAATGAGTCCTGCGCCGCCGGTGACGACGAGTTGTCCGCGAGAGAGATCGTGCATTAACGCAGATGGTTTCCATCCGAGGCGCCGGAGCTCATTCCCGGCGCCGCGGATGGTGGAGCTAGGGTCCTAGGTCTCTAGAACGGTGCCGTTACCTGGAAGAGGATCTGGCGCCCGGTGGCGATCTGCGTCGTGTTGAAGCCGTTGGCGATCTTGATGACGTACTGGTGGTTGAGCAGGTTCTGGATCTGCAGATCGAAGCCGAGCGAGTTCCGCCCGCCGGCGCCTTGGCCGGCGCGCTTCCCGAGCGAGACGTCGAAGGTCAGGTGCGTGGGCAGGCGCGCCGGACCGTTTTGGAACTGGACCGGGAAGCCGGTACCGTAGACGGCCTGCAGCGTCGTGAAGAGACTGCGGTCCAGCCCGAAGCGATGGGTATATGCCCCGTTGGCTGCGACGGTCTCGTCGTGGTCTTCGGGCTGGAAGTCGGCTGGGGTGATGGGCCCCGGCGGATTTGGGTTTGGCCCGAACAGGAACGTCGAGCCCGATATGCCGGCGGCTTCCGAATGCGAGATCGTACCGGAAAGGAACCACGAGTTGCCGCCGGCGAGTTCGTCCTGCAGCCGCAGATCGAGCCCTTCGTCGCGACCGATCGCATTGTTGTAGACGGCGAAGAGCGGCGTGTTGAGGAACTGCGTCGTGTCCAGCACGTTGACGGCCGTGCGTTCGAACAGGTTCGCGTAGCCCTTGAGGCGCCTGCCGAACGCGTGCGCCAGGCCCATCTCGAAGTATGCGTCTCGCTCGGGCTTGAGGTTGTAGACGGGTACGGCCGGGCAGCCGTTCAGGGCCACGCAGGCTTGGCGCACGTCCTCGAGCTGCGGCGCCGCATAGAGCCGCCCGTAGTAGACGTGCACCACGTTCTTGGCGTCGGGAGCTATGTTGACGCCGATGCGGGGGCTCAGTTGGCTGCCGCCGGTAAACCCGGTCGAATGATCGTAGCGCAGCCCGTAGTTCACCGTTACGTAACGCGAAGGCGACCATTTGTCTTGCGCGTACGCGCCGAGTTGGAAGCCCGGATGGCTGACGGCGGTGAAGACGTTGGGCTGACCGAGTTGTGCGAACTCTTGATGCGACCCGAACGTCTCGCGGCTCAGGTCGATGCCTATCTTGACCGCGTGATGTGCCGTCGCTCGGAAGTCGGAGACGTTCAGCCCGGCATACGCGGCGTGCAGGTCTTGCCGCAAGCCGATCAGGTTGGTAGGGACGCCGGTGATGGGGTCGGGCTGCACCGCGCGCACGTCTTTGGCGAGATCGCCGAGGTAGCGGACCCGCGTATAACGATACCAAGGTATCACCTGAAAGAGCCCGTTGCCGTCCTTCGAGATAGACGTGAAGTTGAGATTCGCAAAGCGGTCGTTCTCGATCTGCACGTCGTTGGTTCCGGGTAGGGCGTACTGCGGGTCGGTCGGGTCGTTTGGATTGGTGTTGATCGGAATTTGGAATTGCGAGAGTTGGTTCGAGAAATCGAACGCGAGCGACTGGCGCTCGTCGAAGGTGGTGACGCTGCGTAAGAACTGATCGGATTGCGAGCTCGCATCGTTATGCGGAGCGAAGGTCGGCGTATCCAATCCGCGCAGCGTCCGCTGCGCGTTGGCGTTGAAGAAAACGCTGGTCTTCCCGAAGCGCGAGCGCGCGCTCAGACTCGCGAGCGACTGCCCGTAGTTGCCGATGCCGCCCGAGAGACTTCCCGAAAAGGCTCGCTTGAGGGCATTCGC
>JAJXWN010000238.1 GCA_021781595.1 bacterium
CGTTTGGCAGTATCCGACTTTTCGCGCATGTGTGGATCCGCCGTCGTCAACAGCTAACCTCGATCCCATACAGGCCAAACAATGGCTCTGCGCTTTATCCCATCTCCTATGAGGACGGAGGATGCGTCGGCGTGTGACATCGTAATATGGGCGCGCCAATGCCCGAGGGACGGCTGCCAGCGATCTTGAGGAGTTACGCGGTTCGGTGCGCCGTCGCAGCGACGCTATCCGGATGATCGCGCGGCCGACCGCAACCTGTTAGAGGAGCGGCAGCTGCTCGCTGCCGCGCGCCACGAGTGCCGCCGCGCGCGTTCCGAGCAAACGGACTGGGACGCCCCGCACGCCGGCTCGGCGCAGGCAGACGACCGCCGCACGAAATATCCGTGCCGGGTCCGCGGTCGGTTCGGCGAGGTTGGTTTGCCGCACGAGCGCGGAAAAATCCGCTCGCTTGAGCTTTATGCCGATGCTGCGAGCCGCTAATCCTTCACGCGCCAGCTTCGCTGCGATCTCTTTCGCTTGCACGCGTAACAGCTCCACCAGCACGCCAACCTCGCGCACGTCGTATTCGAAGGTCTCCTCGGTCGAGATCGACTTGGTTTCCCGTTCGGACCTGACGCCACGGCGATCGATTCCGCGCGCGAGGTCGCGCACTTGCGCGCCCCACGACCCGAACGCCGTGCGGAGCCCCTCGTCGCCGAGATTCGCGACGTCGCCGATGGTTTCGATCCCGAACAGACGCAGCCGCGCCTGCGTCTTAGGCCCGACTCCCCACAAGCACCCGGCGGGCAAAGGAGCGAGAAAAGCCGCTTCTTCTCCCGGCGCAAGCCCCTGCAGGCCGTTGGGCTTGCAGGCGTCCGAGAGTATTTTAGCAACCATCTTGCCGCTTGCGACGCCCGCGCTCGCGGTGAGTTGCGTTGCGGCGTAGATCTCTGCGCGCATCGCTTTCGCGAGTTCGATCGCCTCACCGAGAGCGCACTCGCCGAAATCGACAAAGGCTTCGTCGAGCGACAGGCTCTCGACCGGATGCCCGCGCCGGCCGAGGACCGCAAAGATCTCGCGCGACGCGCTGCGATAGGCTTGCATGTTCGGCGGAACGACGACCAAATGCGGACAGGCTTGCAGCGCGCGATAGAGCGGTATCGCAGATCGAACGCCGAAGGGCCTGGCTTCGTACGAAGCGGTGAGCACGACGGCGCGGCGGCCGCTGCCCGCAATAGCCACGGGCTTGCCGCGCAGGCTCGGATCATCCCGAACGGCTACGCCGGCATAGAACGCGTCGACATCAAAGTGCGCTATCATCGAAGAGCGCGCGGATCGCCGCCATGTTGCGCGCGTCGTCCTCCTCTTCGCCAGGTGTTTCGAGGATCGCAGTCTTTTCGCGCAGATCCGGCCGCGCGGCAAGCGCCCGAAAGCCTTCGATGCCGATGAGACCACGCCCGATGTGCCAATGGCGGTCGCGATTGCCACCCAGAGGCACCTCGGTATCGTTGAAGTGAAAGACGTGAACGCGGTCGAGGCCGATTCGTTCGGCGGCTTCTTCGACGAATGCGTCGACGCCGCTCTGCGAGCCGATGTCATAACCGGCCGCCCATGCGTGCGCGGTATCCAGGCATACGCCGAGCTGCGGATGGTCGATCGCTTTGACGAACCGTCCAAGTTCCTCGAGCGTGCCGCCGCAGAGCGAACCCGCGCCGGCCGAGTTCTCGAGCACGAGGTAGACGCCCGGAGAGATTCCGGCGAGCGCCGCTTCGAGCAGCGCGCAGGCCGCATCAAAGCCCTCGCCGCGATCGCGCTTACCGTACGAACCGAGATGCGTGTTCACGTAGCGGATCCCGCCGATGGCGGCCACTTCGAGATCGTACTTCAGCAGGCGCAGCGATCCGCCGGCGATCTTCGGGTCCTCGCTCGCCAGGTTGATCAGGTACGACGTGTGAATGACGCAAGGATCGACGCCCGCTTCCGCGCGCAGGCGCGCGAACGCATCTAATCCTTCGCTATCGATCGGCGACGATCGGTAGCTCCGCGGGTTGCCGGCAAATATCTGTATGGCCGTGCAGCCCAAACGGCGCGCGTATTCCACGGCGGCCCGATAACCGTCTCCAACGCGTACGTGTACTCCGATGCGCACGAACTACTCCTGCGCCGGAGGCACGTGGGCGGTGACGGCCGCAGTCAGTAATTCGAGTTCGAGAGGCTGCCCGTGCTCGAGCTCCATCTCCGGAAGATCGTCGAGCGATCGCAGTCCGAACGACTCCAAGAACCCCGGAGTCGTCTTGTAGAGCAGCGGGCGGCCAACGACGTCCTTACGGCCGGCTTCGACGATCAAACCCTTATCGAGCAACGTCGAGACGACGCTATCCGAAGCGACTCCGCGGATAGCCTCGATCTCGCCCTTGGTAACCGGCTGCATGTACGCTACGATCGCAAGCGTCTCGAGGGCGGGCGTAGAGAGATTGCTCTTCGGAGGCAACAGGTACGCTTCGACGATATCGCGTGCGAGCGGTGCGGTGGCAAAGCGATAGCCGCCCGCGACCTCGCGGACGACGACGCCGCGCTCCGCGTATGCCGCTTCGATCCGCGCGAGCGCGGTCGCGACTTCGAGTTCTCCCGCGCGGACGAGTTTCGCAATCTGCTTTATCGTGAGCGGCTCGCCGGCGACGAAGAGCAGCGCTTCGATCGGGCGGTCCAACTCGCCGCCGGCCCGCATTTCGTCCGGGATCGTCATGCGTTGGGAAGGATCAAGAAGATGCGAATATCGTCGAACATCTCGGGCTGATCGTAGCCGACGCGGTGACGGCGAATGAGTTCGAGGATCGCGAGAAACGTTACGATGATCTGCTCGCGGAGCATGCCCAACTCGTTGCACAACGCCGAAAAGCGGACCTCGCCGCTCTCTCGCACGCGGCGCATGATGTAGTCCATCGAGGCCATCAGCGAGATGCGCTCGCGGGCTACGGTGCGCTTCTCGGGGCGGGCCGACTGCAGCATCGTTAGAAAGGCTCGCGTTAAGCGTTCCGGATCGATGCGGTAGCGCTGTTGCAGATCGCTCGCCGGATCGCCCGATTCTCGATAATAGAAGGATGCCGCCTCGAGCTGCCTTTCGCGCAGATCTTGCCCGATCTCGCGGTACTTTGAATACGCGATCAGGCGTTGTCGCAAGCGATCTTCGACCTGTTCGGGCGTCTCGGCATCG
>JAJXWN010000239.1 GCA_021781595.1 bacterium
TTCGCCGGTACTCACGCTCGAGATAGGTCACCGCCTCTTCCGAATGGAGGCGTTGTGGGAAGTGAACGTACTCGATGCGCGTGTTTGGGAAATTACGCGCGAATACGCTCGCCAGATTGCGGGCCGGGTCGCAGATCGAATGGAAGACCAACCCATCGAAATCGTCGAGCTTGCCCACCATGCCGAGTTCGAGCGTGCTTTTGATGATGGAACACACGAAGGACTGGAAGCGTGCGTCCGCGTGAGAGATTTCGAGCCGGTTCCCGGCGCCGGCCAACCCGACCGGCAGCGCGCCTGCGGCGTGAAAAATCTCGACCGGTGCGTACACAGGGAAGCAACCGATCAGGACGCGGCCCGGCTCGGCGCTCTTCCATTCGCGCGCTTCGGGAAAATCGAGAGACTCGAAGGTTTCGATGCATTCCTCGATGAGTTCGTCGAATCGGTTGATAACCTCGATGTTCATGCGCGCCTTCCTATGCCGCCGGCACGACGATGTTTCGCAAGCCTTGACCGGCGCGAAGCGCGTCGAGGCCTGCGTTGATGTCGTCGAGCGAGAATCGTCCGGTCACCAGCGGCCTCACCGCGATGGTGCCGCGCCGCGCCATCTCTATGATGCGTGGATAGTCGACCGGGCGGCAGCCGAGCGACCCGCGCACCTCCATCTCGTTGAACATGATCTTAGCCGCCGAAAGCGTGAGGTCGTGCTCTGAGTAGCCGACGACGACGAGCCGTCCGCCGCGATGGAGGCTATCGAACGCCTGGCGCATGGTCGCCGGGTTGCCGATCGCCTCGAAGGCAACGTCGGCACCGCCGCCCGTCTCGCGCCGGATCGCCTTGGCCACCTCGCTCGTAGCGGAGGCGTCGACGAGGTGCCCCGCACCGAAGCGCGCGGCGTGTTCGAGGCGCTCCGGCCGCACGTCGACCGCCCAGACGTCGGCTCCGGACGCGGCGGCGATCTGCACGACGTTAACGCCGACCCCGCCGCAGCCGTACACCACGACGCGATCGCCGGGGCGAACTTCACCGCGGTTCACGACTGCGTGGAACGGCGTCGAGACGGCGTCGGCGATCAGGCACGCCTCTTCCAGCGGGAGATCATCGGGTAGCGCCAGCGTATCCTTGGCTGGCACGCAGACGTACTCTGCGTACGCGCCGTCTATGTGATTGCCGGGCATGATGCCGCGTTCGCAGATGTTTTCACGCCCACGCCGGCACGCGCCGCACGATCCGCAGGTCAGCAACGCCGGAATGAGGATGCGGTCCCCCTCGCTCCAGCGCTCGACGCCGGAACCAACGCGTGCGACGGTCCCGGAGGCTTCGTGCCCGAGCACTAGGGGCGGTTTGTGGAACGTCGGCACGTCGTGATCGATATAGTGCAGGTCGGTGTGGCACAAGCCGCAGGCCGCAACGCGCACGAGCACCTCACCCGCTCCCGGCACGGGTATGGGCCGTTCTTCGATCTCGAGCGGGCGATGCGCGCCGTAAAAAACCGCCGCTTTCATCGCGTTTTCCGTTTGCGGATACCGGCGTAATCGGGAGCGCGTTTTTCGACGAACGCCTGCATTCCCTCGGCGGTCTCGGGGTGGCCGAAGTGCATCGTCAACCACTCGCGCGCGTGACCGATCGTGGAGTACCACGCTTGGTCTTTCCAGTAGTTCACCTGGCACTGCGTGTAGCTCAGGCAGCTCGGGAACTTGTCGAGCAGTTTATCGCACAACTCGCGCACGGTCGCGTCGAGTTCGTCGAACGGCACGACGCGATTGACCAGCCCCCAATCCAGCGCCTGCTGCGCCGTAATCGGCTCGCACAGGTAGAGCATTTCGCGCGCGCGCCGGTCGCCGACCATGATCGGAAGCCATTGCGTAGCACCGCCCGCCGCGACGCTGCCGACCTTGGCGCCGACTTGCCGAATGGTGACGTGATCGGCCGCCACGGCGAGATCGCAGGCCATGTTCATCTCGTTACCGCCGCCGACCGTCATCCCGTTCAAGCGCGCGATCGTGGGCTTGCCCATGCCGCGAATCGCATCGAGGCAATCGGCGAAGAGCACCATGTACTTCCAGAAATCGTCAGGCCGCTTCACGTAGCGCTCGGCGTACTCTTTGACGTCGCCGCCGGTGCAAAACGCCTTGCGCCCTGCGCCGGTAAGGACGACGACGCCTATCTCGTCGTCCCACATCGCCCGGCGCAGCGCGGCGTGGAGACGCCCCAGCGTTTCGGTCGTGTAGGCGTTGTAGGCTTGCGGACGGTTGAGCGTGATGGTGGCGACGCGGTCGTTCGTTTCGTAGAGGACGTCGTCGGTCGCGGTGGGCGGGGCTTCGGGTTGTGTCACGTAGGAATCTCCTCGTTATGGTGAGACCATTGCGGTGGACGGCGTTCGAGAAAGGCCGAGATGCCCTCGGCGGCGTCGCGCGTTTGTAAGAGCTCGTCGGTGTAGAGGCGCAGCGCTTCGCGAAGATCGCCGCCAACCGTAGCGCGTTTGCAGGCGCGCAGAGCGTCTTCCGAGAGCGCGGAGAGTTGCACACAGAGATTCGCGACGGCGGAATCCAGATCGTCGTGCGGAACGCTGCGCGTCACGATCCCAAGGCGCTCGGCTTCGGCGGCGTCTATGCGGCGGCCGGTCAGAATCAGGTCCAGCGCTCGCTGCCGGCCGACGATCTGCGGAAGGAGAGCGCATGCCACCGGCGGCAGCGCGGCGAGTTTGATCTCGGGCAGCGCGAACGAAGCCGCATCCGAACAGATCGCGAGGTCACACAGCAAGACGATCTCGAAGCCGCCGCCCATTGCCGCAGCCCCCACGTTCGCCACGAGAACCGACGGCGTCGCGGCGAAGGCCGCGGCCATCTCGCCGAAGGCCGCCAGCATCGCAGGTGCCGCCGCAGGCGTGTGATCCGCGATCTCCATGCCTGCCGAAAACGCTCGCTGGCCCGCAGCGCCGAGCAGCACAATCGCGCAGCCGGCGAGCTCGCCGACGGCGGCGTGCAGGTCGCGCACGTCCTGCGTCGCGAGTACGTTCAGCGGGCCGCAACGCAGCGTGATGCGGCCGATGCGGCCCTCGCGGCCGACTTCGATGCGCTCGCTCATACGATCGCCGCCGGTTCTTCGGCGGGCGCTGCGACCCCGCGCAGAAAGAGCGTCGACATCTCGAGCGCCACGTGCGAAGCAT
>JAJXWN010000240.1 GCA_021781595.1 bacterium
AGGTAGCCTGCGCGATGGAGAGCGCGGTGGCCGCCGCCACCAGTAGCGCCGCGATCAGGAGCCGCCGTGCCGCGGGTTCACGCAGCGATGCGAAGGCCCCCGGCCGCGCGCTCAGCCCGAGGATGACCGCGAGCAGCACGACTTTTGGAAACGTGATCGTGGTGCCGAAGATATCGCGGTAGAATGCGAACGGCTGGATGGCTACCAACGCGCAGACGCCGTAGGACGGCCGCCGCATCGTCGCGAGCGTTACGGCGATTGCGACGGCGACGTACGCGATCGCCGCGAGCGGTCCGAGCGGCGTGTGCGAGATGGCGTGATAGACGACCGGGTGCAGCAGAACCTGAATGGGCACGCAGCGGGCTTCGCTGGAGGTCTGGAGAAACCCACGCGCATCATGGACGAAACGAGCATGCGGCGCGCGATCGAGCGCAAACGCGAGGGCGAGGCGCTCTCAGGCGGCGACTGGGAGGCGATCGTTGCCGGCTTCATGGCCGGTTCGGTCGACGACGCGCAGATGGCGGCGCTCTGCATGGCTTGCCTCTGGCGCGGCATGACCTTCGAGGAGGCTTACGCGTTGACGCGCGCGATGGTCGATAGCGGCGAGACGATCGCGTTCGACGGCGCCGCGACGGTCGTCGACAAGCACAGCAGCGGGGGCGTGAGCGACATCGTTTCGCTGGTAGCCGTGCCGCTGGCAGCTGCGTGCGGCGTGCGCGTCGCCAAGCTTTCGGGCCGCGCGCTCGGCCACACCGGCGGCACGATCGACAAGCTCGAAACGATTCCCGGCTTCAACGTGAACCTCTCGATCGATGCGTTCAAGCACCAGGTCGAGCGCGTCGGCTGCGCGATCGCCGCGCAAAGCGCAACGCTGGTTCCCGCCGACAAACGCATCTATCGCTTGCGCGACCACACCGGCACGGTGCCGGTGATGGGCTTGATCGCCGCGTCGATCGTCTCGAAGAAGATCGCCGGCGGCGCGCACGCGTTCGTCTTCGACGTAAAGACCGGCCGCGGTGGATTCATGCAGGACGCGCGGGCCGCTCACGAGCTCGCCGGGTGGCTGGTCGAGATCGCGCGCCGTTTCGGCCGCCGCGCGACCGCATTCGTCACGAACATGGACGAGCCGCTCGGCCACTCCATCGGCACCGGCATCGAAATAATCGAAGCCCGCGATTTCCTATCCTGTCATCCTGAGCCGCTCGAAGGACGCGAGCGCACGCTCGTGCTGCGCATCGTTGAAGCGATGCTCGAAGCGGCCGGCATCGAGGGCGGCGCAGGCCGCGTGCTCGCCGCGTTGCAGAGCGGTGCCGGCTACGAGAAACTCGTCGAGATGGTCGAAGCGCAGGGCAGTTCGCGCGCCGCGCTCGAGTCGTTGCACGCCGACGCGAATCCGAGCGTGGTCGCGAGCGCGCACGCGGGCTGGGTGCGCGCGATGGACGTCGTGCGCCTCGGAAACGCCGGCCGCCGTCTTGCCGAGCACGACCCGGTCGGCGGCCTGCGCATCGCCGCGCGCATCGGCGACCACGTCGAACGCGGCGCGCCCCTCGCCTACGTTTACGGTACCGATCGCGATGCCGCGCGCTCCCTAGAATCCGCCTTCGAGATCGCCCCCGAAGTTGTCGCCCCCACCCCCGTCATCGTGAGCTCGTCATGAAATGCAGGTCCGACCGCGTTAGCGCCGGCGATAGATGTCTTTGCGCGGGCCGATTTTGAGGACCAACACGCGCAGCACCTCGTCGGCCACCGCGTAAATCACACGGTAAGCTCCGATGCGCAGGCGCATCTCGCCGCCGCCGCCTTCGAGCTGCTTGGAACCGGGCGGACGCGGCTCTCCCGCAAGCTTGCCGATCTTTTTCAGGATGCGGCGCTGCACGTTTGACGGCAGTCTCTCAAGCGTCTTGAAGGCGGAGGGCGCGTATTCGATGCTATAGGCCGAGGCGCGCCTTCACTTCCTCATGCGAAAGGGTGCCGTGCTGCCGGATCTCTTCACGGGCGGCGCGGGCATCCGCAACGTCTTCCGCGTCTTCCAGCCTGTGCAGCGCCTCTAGCGCCGCAAGCGAGACGAGCGCCGCGATCGGCTTGCCACGCCGCGTAAGGACGAGCTCCTCGTCGCCGAACGCGACGCGATTGACGATCTCGCTGCTATGCACGCGCAGGTCGGTCGTCGGGATCGTAGTGTATTTCATGGCCATTTTGGTCCTAACGTACATACCAACGAGAGTGCTGTCAAGGTGCGCCTTGGGGCTTGACTGTAATATGCTAATATACTAATGTAGTGATGCTGTGCTGCGCGATTTTAAGGCGGAGATGTTCAAACTGCTGGCCCATCCGATGCGGATTGGCATCTTGGACGCGCTGCGGGATGGGGAACTCACGGTTGGGGAGCTCCAGCAACGTCTCGCGGCCGAGCAGTCGACCGTCTCGCAACACCTTGCGATGCTGCGCACCGGGGACTTCGTGCAGGCGCGCCGGGAGGGGACCTCGGTCTGGTATACGGTCCGCGATGCCGGCGTCTGGCAACTGCTGGATACCGCGCGGTCCATCTACGAGCGACGGCTCGAAAAGAACCATGCGATGCTCGACGCCCCGCGCCCTTGACGCTTCGAGTTAGCGGCGTCGCCCTGACGCTGGGCGTCGCATTCCTGGCAGCCTACCTGGCCGCCCTCAGCCTCGCCCATGGGAGCCTCGCCTTCGCATCGTTCCACGGGCCGCTGCCGATGCTGCAGCTCGACTTCGGAGTCTCGCGGCTGGCGGTCCCCTTTCTTGCCGTCCTCGCTCTGCTGGCGACGGCGGTCGCGCTGTGGAGCCTGCGCCGCGGCGCGCCGTTCGACGCCGCGCTGATCGGCCTCTTCAGCGCCACCATGCTCTTGGTTCTCGTCGCGCAGAGCGTCGCGTCGTTCTTCGCGGCATGGGAGGCGATGTCGCTGGTTTCGGCGTTCCTCGTCGCCGCGCACCACGAGCAGCGCCGCGTGCGGCGCGCGACCTTCGTCTATCTCGCCGTCGCGCAGACCGGTGCGCTCTGCGTGCTCGTGGCGCTCGCGATCCTGGCGCTGCAAGCGGGGAGCCCCACTTTCGCCGCGATCGCCCACGCCGCGCCGGCGCTTTCGGCGGCTACGCGCAACGCGGTCTTCGTCTT
>JAJXWN010000030.1 GCA_021781595.1 bacterium
AAGAAGAAAATACGGACCGAAAATTGAAAACAGTCGCTGGGGCTCCGCGACAACCCTCGGATTCTAACATGCGAACGCAGGCCATTGCAAGGATCGCCATCGCTACTGCGTTTCGCCGAGATCGGGCCGCCGGGCGGCGGTCCGGGCCCGCGAGGCTTCACGGCGCCATCGCGCGATCGCGGCGTGGTCGCCCGAGAGCAGGACCTCCGGGACGCTGACGCCGCGAAAGACGGCAGGACGTGTGTAGCTCGGGTAATCCAGGCGACCGGCTGCAAACGAATCCTCCGCGGCCGATGCAGGATGGATCGCGCCTTCGAGCAGGCGGATCGTGGCGTCCATCATCGCCAGCGCCGGGATCTCGCCTCCCGTGAGGACGAAGTCGCCCAGCGAGTACTCCTCGATGGGGTAGAGCTCGCAGAGACGTTCGTCGATGCCCTCGTAGTGCCCGCAGATCAAGACCAAGTGGTCAAGATCCATAGCAAAACGCCGGGCGTCGGCTTGGGTGAACGGCTTGCCGCTCGGGCTCGTAAGAGCGATCGCCAGGCGCGCCGGCGGCGCAGCTGCGAGAATGGGATCGAGGATGCGCGCGATGGGCTCGAGGCGCATCACCATGCCGGCTCCGCCGCCGTAGGGCTCCTCATCCGCGCGTTCGCTGCCTTCGAGGGCATCCAGGACGTGCCGGTAGCGGATATCGACCAGTCCCGCCTCTACGGCCCGGCCGACGATCGAGAGACCGACGAATGGCGCGAACATCTCGGGGAAGAGCGTGACCACATCGATCGTGAACATAGGCGTACGTGTTCGGCTTTCGCAAACTCAAGGCTCTTTTCAACCCCGCAGCGGCCACGCCGTTCGAGCGTGCGTTGCGGGCGCTCGAGACCGGTGAGCACGAATCCGCCATGGCGCTACTCGACGATCTGCTGGAGAGCCCGGAACTCTCTCGGCGCGACCGCGCGATCCTTGCAAACAAGCGCGGCATCGCCCTGGTGCGCTTGGCGCGCCGCGACGAAGCGCTGGAGGCGTTTCGCACGTGCCTGGAGCTCGTCCCGAGATACGCGCCGGCAATGACGAACCTCGGCAACCTCCTGTTCGAGGAGGGTCACCTCGACGAGGCGATCACGTACTATGAGGCGGCCGTGCGCAGCGACGACCGCCACGCCGCGGCGCACCGCAACCTCGCCATCGCCTATAGGGCGGCCGGCCGCATCGGAGATGCCGTGCGCGAGTTTCGCCGGGCGGTCCGCCTGGAGGATTGAGGGCTGTTCCGGGACTAAGCAAGTCAAGCGATGGAGATCGAACGCCTGCATCTGAGCGATGCCTTGCTCGCCGTGATGCGATCGGCTGCCGGAAAGGCAATCCGGTCGCACGAGCCTTTCGTCACGCCGCGAGCGTTGTTGCTGGCGCTGCTAGAAGACGACGGCGTCGGTCCTGCACTCGCGCGCGTGATCGATGCGGAAAAGCTCGCGTCCCTCGCTGCGCAGCGCATCGACGTGAGCGGCGTCGCGCGATTGCCCGACGACGTTCTCGGTTCGGACGAAAGCCCGGCGTTCGCGCGGTACGATACGCTCGCATTCAAAGTTCCCGGGGCTCTCGAGAGCGCATGGCTAAACAAAGAGGCGTTGCAGATCTTCGTCGAAGGGGCGCAGCGCGCCGACGAACGCTACGAACCCAAACACCTGGTACTCGGCTTTGCCGCCGAAGCGGTGCGCCAGCCGGGGGTGCTCGCCGCAATTCGCGTGGAACCCGGGCGCCTGGCGGACGCGGTCTACGCGCTTTGACCGCTGACAGGTTGCGAGGCGGAGCCCGATTCGACCGAAGTTATCTCTTCCAAATATTCGAAAAGCTGTGGCAGGGTGATCTTCTCGAGTGCCGTGTCGTGGGGCGTACCCGTGCCGTCTTCGCCTTCGTCGCGCAGATAGCAGCGCGATTCCACTCCGCCCTCGTTGTCGCTAATGAACGAGACGGCGAACCCTTTGCCCGGCATTTCGTCGTAGATGCGCATGGTCTGCGGGTTTAGTATCTCGATCGAGTGCGTGGCGTTGTTCGCATCGAAGATGACGATAGTCAAGTAATCCCGGTTCGTTATGTCTATCGAGGCGACGACGAAAATGTTTTTCGCAGAGAAAAATTCATGCCCGCGCTTGTTACGGCTCGAGACTTCGTAGAAGATGCGATGCGCGACGAACCGGTTGAGGATTTTGCGTAACGTCGCCAGCGAAGCGAGCGTTTCCGTACGGTTGCCCCGCGTGTAGATAATCTTCACGGGCGGCCGTCAACCTTGCACGGGTCCAAAGGAGAGGCCTGCCGAATGGAGCCGGACGCATGTTCTCGCTACCTGATATGACCGTCTTGGGGATCCTGGCACTGCTGGTTTTCGGTCCGGAACGCTTGCCGGGAATGATGCGCCAGGCCGGGAGGGTGATGCGCGAAGTGCAGAATACGTCGCAGTCGTTCATCCGGGAGATGGAGCGCGTGGCCGAGGTGCCGGAGCGGCCGTCCATGCCCGAGGAGGCGCACTCGGCCGTGGAAGGGACCCATGGCGGCGAAGCCGCTACGGAGCCTCCCCCGCCAAGCGACGCCACAGGCCAATGACGCGGCGCACGTAGGCTTGCGTCTGCGCGTACGGCGGCACGCCGTGGAAGCGCGCGACCGCACCCGTACCGGCGTTGTAGGCTGCGAGGGCGAGGGTGTAGCGCTGCGCGAGGCCGGAGCTCGCGTAACGGTCCAGCAGGCCGCGCAGGTGAACGGCGACGCCATGAATGTTTTGGCGCGGGTCGCGGGCGTCGACGCCGAGGCCGCCGGCCGTCGCCGGCATGAGTTGGCCGAGCCCAATTGCACCGGCGCTCGAGACGGCGCGCGGCTGCCAGTTTGATTCGACGGCGATAAGCGCAACGAGCAGGCGCGCGTCGAGGGCTTGCGCATCGGCCTCCTCGATGACGGTTTGAGCCCAGCGCGCCGCGCGGGACTCGCTCAAGTACGGGTTGAACGCCCGCAGCGCGCGCGCATAAGCGAGTATCGTACCGGCGTCCGAGGCGCGAGCCGCCTGCACGTGGGTTAGAACGCACCACGCAAGAGCGCACAACAGAGCGGCCGGTAACCGTCGCACGAACGGATGAGTGCCCTCTTCCCGGCAGTGCCGGACGGGCGATTAAATGTTGAAGTTCTGGCGGATCTCGTTGATGCGCTGCTGCAACGCGGAGCGCACCTGCCCATGAATGCGTTCCTTGTGCTCGTCGGGCAGACGCGTGTACACGAGGTAACCGGCAGCCGAGATAATGCCTCCGAGGATGCCGACTAGAAGCGTCTTGCCGAGCTCGTTGCTGACGCCGTTCTCGGCGTTCTCATAATTCGCATTTGCATTTTCGGCGTTCGCGCCCTTGTAGCCGTTGCTGCCGAACCCCTGTTGTTCGGACGGCGTCGACCGATACGTCTCTGACATGCTGCCTCCTTCGCGCTCGATGGCTCTATCTTACCCGATTTCGGGTGGCGATGTTACGATTTAGGCTGCCGTCCCCCGAACGGCGCGGACGTGGTCGGGATACTGCCGGGCGATCTGCTCGATTGCAAGCTCGGCCGTGGCGACGATGGCGGCAACGCGCAGGTCGTCGCGCGAGGATTTGGGCCAGCTCAACTTCAGGGTGCCCTCGTGCTGCTCGGCCTGCAATGGGAGCCCGACGTGCGACTCGAGCCCGAGGCGCGCCGCCTGCAGCAGAGCCGAGACTGCCGCGCAGACGACGTCCTGACCGTAATCGGCCCACCCTGCGTGGCCTTTGGCGGAAACAGAAGACAGCCGGTCGCGGCTGTCTCTGAAAAACGTTACCTCGAGCATCGGTCCGGTAAAGCGGCGGGACGCGGTGCCGGCTACGGCAGGTCGATCTTGGTGATTTTGACCTCGGCAAAGCGCTGACGATGCCCGTTGAGCTTGCGGACGCGCTTCTTGGGTTTATACCGAAAGACCAGAATTTTCTTGTCTTTGGCTTGGCGCAGTACCGTACCGGTCACGACGGCGCCGCCGACGGTGGGCGCACCGACCGAAACGGCCCCTTCGCCTTTGCTCGCGAGGACGACGGTCTCGAACTTCACGTCAGATCCGACCTCGCTCTCGAGCAGATCGCACCTGATGACGGAGCCTTCGGAGACTTTGAACTGCTTGCCGCCGGTCTCGATGATCGCGTACATAACTAGGGAAGACTAGCACTCCCCCGCCGGGCCTGTCAAATGCGCTACGGGCAGCCGAGCGAGGGGGACCTTCGAGACAGCTCCTTGACATCGGCTCGCGATCTCCATATTATGCAGATATATCTATTAAACAGATAACTCTTAGACAAGGACCGCGCGAACGTGGATGCCTCGGAAGCGAACGAACAGCTGGAGATGGTCGACCGGATATTGTCGCACGCCGTGGGTATGCCTCGCTCGAGCGGAGCGCTTTTCATCTCCAGTTGGTCACCGGCGCGCGTGGCCGCCATCGCCTACACGATCTTCTGCGTCCGCCGTTGCCGTGGCCGGGGTCGCTTGAGCGTGGTCGATGCCGCGTTCGTGCGCGTGTTCTACGTGGCTCTGCTCGCGGCTGTCGTCGCCTGTTATGGTGCCTTCAACATCTTCACAGGTTGGGGCGCCGGTGCGATCTGGCCGGTCGGCGGGGCGATGCTCCTCGCCTCGGTCATGATTGCGAATTTCACGCCGCGCGCGGTCGGTTACGGGTTCGCCTTCGAGCTCCCGAGAGACTAGCGTGGACGAACTCTTGCTATCGAAGATTCGCCTCGGCGTCATCGCGGAGTTGATCGCGTCGGAATGGGTCGCCTTCAGCGAATTGCAGCGCGCGACGCAGACGACCAACGGCAATCTGGGAGCGCACCTGGCGAAACTCGTCGATGCGGGCTACGTGCTGGAAGAGAAGGCGTTCGTGGATCGCCGTCCGCAGACGCGCTACCGGCTGACCGGGACGGGCCGAAACGCATTCGTTCGGCACGTAGAGAAGATGCAAGCGATCCTCAAGGCAGGTGCATCGTGAGTGGCTCCCTCGATCGGCGCCGGCGATCGAGGTTACGGTTTCAGCGTAAGTGTGGCGCGTGCCGCTGCGTTCACTGCTTTGGTTCCGTACGGCAAGGGCACGAGACGGTTGGCGATCCACGTGCGCGAGAGATCCGTGTAGTGCCCGGAACCGGGTTCGCCCGACTCGCCGCTCGGAATGACGATGCCGCCTGCATTCCAGTCGCCGACCTCCCAGACCGCGCGGAAACTTTGCGAATACTTCGGCATCTGAACGTGAACGGTGTACTTCTCGCCGTCGCCCGGTAGGAGTGCGCCGTCCAAAAACGTGAAGCCCATGGACGCAAGCTGATGCTTCACGCGTACCGCGCCGGCCGATCGCCAAGGCTGCAACAGCGCGCGCGCCGCAGCGGGCGCCCGCGCGAGCTTCGCGACGGCGCGTAAGACGGAATGCTGAACAGCCGCGAGATGACCGCCGGAATCTTGCCGAAGGCTTTCGAGCAAACCGACGAAGCTGGGAGCATCGTACAGCGCCTGCGTGCGGACCGCGCGCTCCACGGTAGCGCCGACGGAACCCGGGTCGAAGCTGCCGCGCCATGCGGCGAGCGCGTCGATTAGCGGTTTCGCTGCGGGCGGAAGCGAGCGAGGGTGCGCCCGCGCGGCGCGAACGACGTCGCGAGCGAACTCGAGATCGGCCGGTGAGAGCGTGTCTCGCTGCATCCGAGCGAAGTAGGAGACGTCGTACGTCTTGCGGGCGCGGAGCAAACGCGAGATGCGGTAGGCGCGGTACGGCGCCTCGAACGATGCGCTCAGGCGGTAGGGGTAGCCGGCGCCGTACATCTTGTCGTTTGCGGTAAAGACGACAGCCCGTTTCGACGGAGCGACGTGCGGCAACAGCGCGAACGGAATATCCGGATATGTTTTTCGCAGATCGCTCGCCGGATGCACGTGGCGGGCCCACGCGGGATCGTCCGGGATCTCGCCGGCGAGCTGGTACGCGACCCGGCCGCTCGTCCCGGCAACGACGAAGTTCTGCGTTGGACCCGGGTAGCGCGCGAGCGCGCGAAGTGCTGCGCGGACCGAGTCCGCGGCGTCGAGATCCAGGAACGCCGCGACCGGCGAGTATGGCCGGGTGTAGGCGCTCCAGCGTACCAGCGCGATGCGGTGGGGGTGGCCCGGGCGCGGCACGCCGAACTCACGCCGGCCGCGATAGTAGCGCCGCGTGACGTCGCCTCCGAAACGCACGTGAAAGGTCTCCGTCACCCAGTTCCGTTGCGGCAGATCCGCGGGCGCGTCGAAAACCGAAAGTGCGGCGACGGTCCCGTTGGTGACTCCCCACGCGATGCGATCGTTATGCCCGAGGATGACTCCGGGTGTCCCGGCGAGAGCGGCTCCCGCGACGTGGAAGCCCGGTGCTCGCAGATCGACGAGATACCAAATGCCCGGAATGTAGAGATCGAGATGCGGATCGTTTGCGAGAAGCGCGCGCCCGGTCGCCGAGCGTGCCGCACCGGCGGCCCAATCGTTGCTGCCCAGGCCGGGGCGCGCGCGGTGCGCCGCGGCGCCCGCTGCGGGCGCCGCGAGCGCGTCTGCCCGCAACGATGCGGCCACGGAGCGCGGAGCGTCGCGGCCGGCGATCGGCACGTCGTACTTCCAGTCGGTGAGCGGATACGCGGCGTCGAAGGCGCGCCTATTGCCGGTCCGCCAGATCCGATTGCGGTCGAGTACGTCGCGCCATGAGTCGGTGAGGTCGAGCACGGTGGCGAACCCAGCCGCGAGCGAGTCCTGCGGGCGCCACGGCTGCGGCGTATAGAGCAGCAGGCGGAACTCGACCGGCAACGGTTCGCGTGCCATGGCAGCGTTTACGCCGTCGCTGAAGGCTTGAAGGATGGCGCGCCCGCGCGGGCTCAGATTCTGCCATTCGCGGTCGACGATGCCGCGCACGTCGACGACGCGCGCCCGCTCGTCGACCGGCAGCAACCTCGCACCGAGTACCTCAGCCAACCGTCCGTAGACGAAGCGGCGGACGAGGTCCATCTGAAAGAGCCGGTCCGAACCCTCTGCGAAACCTTGCGCGTAGAAGAGGTCATGCAGCGACCGCGCCCGGATGTGTGGTATGTCGCGGCCGTCGCGCAGAATCTCGACGGGCCGCACGACGCCGGTTCCCGCGATCGTGCCGCTCGTCTGCGCGGCGGCGCGCATCCCCGCAAAGACGTTGCCGGCATAGATCCCCACGAGGACGAAGGCGAGCAGCAACAGGAGTCCCAGCACCGTCAGCACCGGGCGCAAAATGAATCTACCTGTCGATATAGATGGCCTCATCCTCGACCCTCACCGCGAACGTTGGCAAGGGGAGGATTGCGGGGAGCGTGAGCGCTTCACCTGTGCGCACGTCGAAATTCGCGCCGTGGCGCGGGCATACGATGCGGCAGCCCTCGAGTTCGCCTTGGTCGAGCGGTGCCCCGTCGTGGGTGCAGATGTCCTCGATGGCGTAGATCGTGCCGTCGACGTTGCAGAGGAGGATCTCGTCTTCGCCGGCTACGACGCGCAAGGTCGTGCCCGGTGCGATCTCGTGGAGTCGCGCAACCGCGGTCGCGGAATTAGCCAACGGCGCCTTCCATCTCCATCTTGACCAAGCGGTTGAGCTCGACCGCGTACTCCATCGGAAGTTCCTTGACGAAGAAGTCGAAGAATCCGTTGACGATCATCGCCGTCGCGTCGGCTTCGCTCAAACCTCGGCTCATGGCGTAGAAGAGCTGTTCTTCGCCGATCTTACTCACGCTGGCTTCGTGCTCGACCGTCGAGCGCTGCTCGTGGATCTTCATCGTCGGCTTGGTATCGCTGGCCGACTCTTCGTCCATGATGAGCGCGTCACATCGCACGCGCGTCTTCGCGCCGACCGCGCCGGGGAAAATCTCGACCAGACCGCGATAGGTCGTCTTGCCGCCATGCGCGCTGACCGATTTGTTCGTAACCATCGAGGTGGTGTTGGGCGCTGCGTGAATGACCTTCGCGCCGGCATCCTGATGCTGGCCCTCGCCGGCAAACGCCATCGAGAGGATCTCGCCGCGCGCGCCCTCGCCCATCAGGTAGATGGCCGGATATTTCATCGTCAGGCGCGAGCCGATGTTTCCATCGACCCACTCAACCGTCGCGTTCTTATACGCGACCGCGCGCTTGGTGACGAGGTTGAAGATATTGCGATACCAGTTCTGAATCGTCGTGTAGCGGATCGAGGAGCCTTCCATCGCGATGAGCTCGACGACGGCGCTGTGCAGCGAGTTCGAAGAAAACTTGGGCGCGGTGCAACCCTCGATGTAATGTACTTTCGAACCCTCGCCGGCGATGATGAGCGTGCGCTCAAACTGGCCCATGTTCTCGGTATTGATGCGGAAGTAAGCCTGAAGCGGCATCTTCACTTCGACGCCCTTGGGGATGTATACGAACGAGCCGCCCGACCATACGGCGGAGTTCAGCGACGCGAACTTGTTGTCGCCGGGCGGGATCACCGTCGCGAGATACTTTTGTACGATCGCGGGGTGTTCTTTGACCGCGGTGTCCATGTCGCAGAAGATCACGCCCATCTCATCGAGGTCCTTGCGGACGGAATGGTAGACGACTTCGGATTCGTACTGGGCGGAGACGCCCGAGAGGAACTTGCGTTCGGCCTCCGGGATGCCCAAGCGGTCGAACGTGCGTTTGATGTCCGCGGGGACGTCGTCCCAGGAGCGCTCGGTCTCTTCGGTCGAGCGTACGAAATAATGGATGTCGGAGAGGTCGATCTCCGAGAGGAGCTTCGTGTCGCCCCACGCCGGCATCGGCTTGGCCTGGAAGATCTCGTAGGCTTTCAGGCGGAAAGCGCGCATCCAGTCCGGCTCGTCCTTCATCTCGCTGATACGCTCGACTATCTCGCGCGTCAGGCCCTTCGCGGACTTGAACACGTAGTTTTCCGGATCGTGAAACCCGTGCCGATAGTCGTCGGCGACGGTTTGGGGCGCGATCTTCTTCAAGACGGTGGCCATGATAGCTCTAACGATAGGCTCAGGCTCTGCGTAAGTCAAGATAGTTAAGCCGTATCTTCACTATCTTTCGCCGACGGGCGCGTAGCGCGCAGCGCGGAAGCGCCATTTTCACCTGAGCCTCCTTTACAGGGGGGTCTTAACGGGCTATCATGAACGCCGAGCCGTCCCCCCGGCGTGCGCCGCACGTGGGGGCGCCGAGCCTCGAGCGGGAGGCGCGCCCAACGCGCCGTTGCTGCAGAACGCCCGTACGCGGATGTCGTGCCGGCTAGAGGCTGCAGATAGGTCGGGGACGTGACTGCACCGCAGACGCCAGCCGACGAAGTCCGGAGGTGGGATTTCCCCCGAAATCGAGGAGAGAGACAAAAATTGCAGGCACTCGGTACTCACATCGTTTGTGAGCTTTCGGGATGCGATCCCGAGGTTCTCACCGACATCGACGTCGTACGCGAGATGATGGTGAACGCGGCTAAAGCCGCCAATGCCACCGTCATGCAGACCGCCTTCCACCGTTTCCAGCCCCACGGCGTTTCGGGCGTCGTGGTGATTGCGGAATCCCATCTGTCCATCCATACATGGCCCGAGACCGGCTATGCCGCGATGGACTTTTATACATGCGGCGACCACACGGATCCGTGGGCCGCGTGTGCCTACGCCGCCAAGCGGCTGGGCGCCAAGAAAATGCTGACCACCGAAGTCAAGCGCGGCATCGAGTCGAGCGCGGGCTTCTTTACGCACGTGGTAACCACCGAGAACGAGGGACGCTCGCTTACCGCATGAACTCCCCCCGGCCGCCGAAGGGCGGCCGATCGAGCCCGTCCGAAAGGTCCGTCCCGGCCGCATTACATAGTGTAGGGGGCTATGCCCAAAACCGAACGCTGGCACTGGTACGTCGAGGAGTTCTTCCCGACCGAACAGCACCACCGCGCCATCGATGCCGTCTACTACGCCGGAGAGACGGCTTATCAGAGCATCGGCATCATCGAGACGCCGGTCTTCGGCAAGATGCTGATCCTCGACGGCGATACCCAGAGCGCGCAGAACGACGAAAAGATCTACCACGAGGCGCTGGTACATCCGGCTCTAGCCGGCACCGCCGACCGCAGCGAGGTGCTGATCCTCGGCGGCGGCGAGGGCGCGACGCTGCGTGAAGTGCTGCGGCATCCCGGCGTGAAACGCTGTACGATGGTCGACATCGACGGCGACGTCGTCGAACTCTCAAAAAAGTATCTGCCGGAATGGTCGGCGGGCGCCTTCACGGACCCGCGCGCGCGCGTGGTTATCGGCGACGCGCTCGCATTTTTAGCTAACGATACCGGCCGCTACGGTGCGATCGTCTCCGACTTGACCGAACCGCTCGAGGATTCGCCGAGCAATCCCCTATTTAGCGACGAGGTCTTTCGCAATATAAAAACGCGGTTGCGCGAGGATGGGGTGTACGTGCTGCAGGCCAGTACGGCAGGCTTCCACAATATGTCGCTGCACGCGAAGATGGCGCGCACGCTGCGCGGGTACTATAGACACGTAGCGTCCTTCTACACCCACGTTCCGGCTTTCGACAACGATTGGGCGTTCATCGCCTGCAGCGACCGCTTGGATCTGGCCAGGATCGAAGAGGCGGCGGTCGATGCATATTGCGCGCAGCTGCGTGGCGAGAACTTTTTTTACGATGCGGAGACGCATCGGCGCATCTTCGCGCTGCCGCTCTACCTGCGGCGCGAGCTCGCTAAGAGTGGAGATACGTTTTGACGACGCAGCGCTACGCCGATAAGACCGTGCTCGTGACCGGGGGCGGCTCGGGCTTGGGCCGCGCGATGGCCCTGGCTTTTGCCGCCGAGGGCGCGGCGGTCGTGACGATCGGGCGCCGTCAAGAGGCCGTCGATCGAACCTCCGAGCTGATTGCAGCGGCCGGCGGCCGGGGCTTCGGCCTTTCCTGCGACGTGCGCGACGCATCGCGCGTGGAGGAGACGATCGCGGCGGTCGTGGCGCGCACGGGCGGCCTCGACGTGCTCGTGAACAACGCCGCGGGCAACTTCATAGCGCCCTCGGAGCAGCTTTCGCCCAACGGCTTCAAAGCGGTCGTCGAGATCGTGCTCATGGGCACGTTCAACTGCAGCCGCTTGGCCTTCGACGCGCTGTGCGCGAGAAAGGGCGCGATTCTCAATATCGTCGCGACCTATGCCTGGACGGGCGAACCGGGCGCGATTCACTCTGCAGCCGCCAAAGCCGGCGTTCTGAACCTGACCCAAACTCTCGCCGGCGAATGGGGGCGTTACGGCATCCGTGCTAACGCCATCGCTCCGGGCCCGATTCATACGGAAGGCACCGACAAAAACCTCTGGAGCGTCGGCGATGTCGAGAAGCAGCTCGTGAGGTCGATTCCGCTCGGGCGATTAGGCGAGCCCGGCGACGTCGCGCGCGCGGCGCTATGGCTCTGTTCGGATGAAGCGCGTTGGGTCAGCGGGGCGTGCTTGACGGTCGACGGTGCGGCGGCCGTGCATGGCGGCAGCCTCAACTTTCGCAAGGCGTGGGACGCCATGGCCGCCGTAGCCGGCGAACAAAAGCATTAGAAGGCAACATGCCGAACGGCATTGCCGTCCGGTGGATTTTGGAGGTATATGTCGATCGATCAAGAGAGCGCGCGCCGTCGATGGGATAAGGAGAAGTCGAATTTTGTCGCGCTCCTCGACTTGCATTTGGAGAGTGTCGGCGATGGCCGCGCGTCGATGCGCATGCCGTACCGCAGCGAGATCAGCAACGGTACGGGTGCCGTGCACGGCGGCGCGATCGTAAGCCTGTGCGACACGACGTTCTATCTGGCGCTCGCGTCGCTCTACGGCCGCGATCAGAACACCACGACGGTGGCCCTGCAGTGCAATTTTCTCGCGCCCGCGCTCCCGCCGCACGACCTCATCGCGGAAGCGACGGTCCTCAAGGCCGGCCGTCGCGTCGTCTACGGCGAGGTTCACGTCCGCAGCGCAGAGAAGCTCGTCGCCCACGCGACGCTCAACTTCCTCAACAGCTACCCAGGCGAGAAGCCGCCCAAATGACCGTTGTGAGCGTGCCGGTCAAGCGCACGGCGCTTTACGACGAACACCGCGCCCTCGGGGCGCGCCTCATTCCATTCGGCGGCTTCGAGATGCCGGTGCAATATTCGAGCATCTTGAAAGAACACGAAGCCGTACGCCGGCGCGCCGGGCTCTTCGATCTCTCACACATGGGCCAGTTCGTGCTCGAAGGCGAGGGCGTCGCGGAGTGGGCCGATCGCCTGACGGTCAACAACGTCGCCACCATCAAGCCGATGCAGGCGCGTTACAATATCTTCACCAACGCAGGCGGCGGCGCGCGCGACGACGTCATCTTTTACCGCCTCGAGAACCGCTGGCTCCTCGTCGTCAACGCGAGCAACGCCGACAAGATGTGGAAACACTTGAGCGGCAGCGCCGGCGACTCGGCGGTGAACCTGACGAACCTGCACGGCCGTTGCGCTTTGATTGCGATCCAAGGCCCGCAGGCCCTCGCCATGCTCGCACCGCACGCCGACGCGAATCTGAGCGCGTTGAAGTACTATTTCTGCGCCGAGGCGAGCGTCTACGGCAGAGCCGCGGTAATCGCGCGCACCGGGTACACCGGCGAGGACGGCTTCGAGATCTTCGTCGACGGCGAGCACGCCGCAGAGATCTGGCGTGCGCTGCTCGCCGACAACCGCGTTGCGGGCTTGGAACCCTGCGGGTTGGGATCGCGCGACGTTCTGCGGCTCGAAGCGGGCATGCCGCTCTACGGTCACGAGCTCGCCGAAGATATCACGCCGCTGCAAGCCGGCCTCGGCTGGGCCGTGAAGTTCGGTAAGCCCGAGTTTCTCGGCAAGGAGGCGCTGCTGGCGCAGCAGGAAGCGGACGATTTCCGGCGCGTTGCAGGCATCGTAATGGCGGGTCGCGCCCCGGCTCGCGAAGGATACCGCGTCTTCCTTGGGGATCGTGACGTTGGCGAAGTCCGCAGCGGCTCGATGGCGCCGTCCGTCGGAAACCGGAACGTCGCGACGGCGCTCGTCGAGCCGGAGGCGGCGGTCGTCGGGACGCCGGTCGCGGTCGAGATTCGCGGGACCAAGCACGCGGCGGCCGTCGTCGCATTACCGTTTTACAAACGCTCGTAGAAGGAGAGTCCAGCCTGTGGCGCAGCCCGAGAATCTGTTGTATAGCAAAGAACACGAATGGGTGCAGATCGACGGCGATATCGCGACCGTCGGCATTACCGAGTACGCGCAAAGTTCCCTCGGCGACATCGTCTACGTCGAACTTCCGAAAATCGGGGCGCACGTGGCGCAGTTCGGTAACGCCGGAGTCGTCGAATCGGTAAAGGCCGTCTCGGATCTTTTCACGCCGGTCGGAGGCGAGATCATCGAGGTCAACGCCGAGCTCGACGGCAACCCGGCCCTTGTCAACCGAGAGCCATTTGCCGGAGGTTGGATGTTCAAGATACGCTTGAGCGACGCGTCGGAGACCGCAGGCCTGCTCTCCCCGTCCGCCTACGAGCAGCTCGTAGCCGAGGAAGCACACTAGCAGGCCACCATCACCGTCAATACGGGTCGAAGGAATGTATACGCCACATACGCCGCGCGATATCGCGCAGATGCTTGAAACCGTCGGGGTCAACTCGCTCGACGATCTCGTCCGCGTGCCCGATGCGATCGCGCTGCGGGAGAGACTCGACCTCGTCCCGGCCTTACCCGAAGCCGGCATCGTCAAGCGATTCGAGCATTTTGCTCGCAAGAACGTGGGCGCGTCGTACATCTCGTTCTTGGGCGGCGGGAGCTACCGCCACTACGCGCCGCCGGCGATCGCGTCGCTCGCGATGCGGGGCGAATTCCTCACGTCCTACACGCCCTATCAGGCGGAGGTCTCCCAAGGCTACCTGCAGGCGATCTACGAGTGGCAAACCTACGTCTGCCTGCTGACGGGTCTGGATGTCGCCAACGCCTCCGTCTACGACGGCGCGACGGCTCTGGCGGAGGCGACGATCATGTCGATACACGCGAATGGGCGCAAACGCGCGCTGGTTTCGCGGGCGGTCAATCCCAACTATCGTGCGGTGCTGCAGACCTATTGCGATGGACTGGACGTCGAACTCGACGAGATTCCCGTGACCGCGAACGGAACGACGGACCTCGCTGCTCTGCAGGCGCTGGTAGCCGGCGGGACTTATGCTTGCGTAGCGCTCCAATCACCGAACTTCTTCGGCAATCTCGACGTACCCGACGCCGCCGCGCAGTCGGCGATCGCCGCGAGCGGAACGGTCTCGATCGCCGTCGTCGCGGAGGCTATCGCTCTAGCGGTGCTCGCCACTCCCGCATCGTGGGGCGCGCAGATCGCCGTAGGCGAGGGCCAGAGTTTCGGTGTCGCGACCGCGTACGGCGGCCCTTACCTCGGCTTCATGGCCACAACCAAAGAACACATGCGGCGCATCCCGGGCCGTCTCGTCGGTAAGACCGTCGACGCGGGGGGGAACGAAGCGTACGTTCTCACGCTTCAGGCC
>JAJXWN010000241.1 GCA_021781595.1 bacterium
GCCGGCGCGTGCTGTTGCTGGCATCGCTCGTGAGCACGAGGTGACACAGGCGCCGGGCGGTTAGGATGAGAGGAGCATGGCTCGCGCACTGGGCTGGGAGTCGAGGAGGGCGCGCAGGGGAGCGTGCGCGGGGCGGCTCAGGCTCGGGTCTTCTTCTACGATCTTTGCGGCGGCAGAGCGGGCGCGTTCGTAGACGGCGAAATCGCGGATGAGGTCGCCGTAGCGGAAATCCATCTTGCCGGCCTGCAGCGTTCCCGCGAGATTGCCGGCACCGCGCAATTCGAGATCGGCTTGCGCGATCTCGAAGCCGTCGGTGGTTCGGCGCAGGATTTCGAGGCGCGCGGGACCTTCGGCGAAATCGTCGGGATAGACGAGCAGGCAGTACGATTTCGCTGCGCTACGGCCGACGCGGCCGCGCAGTTGGTGGAGTTGCGCCAGACCGTAGCGGTGCGCATCGAGAACGACCATGACGCTCGCGTTGGGGATGTCGACGCCGACTTCGACGACGGTCGTCGCTACGAGCACGTGCAGTTCCCCGCGCTTGAAGCGCTCCATCACGGCGTCCTTTTCGCGCGGCGTCTTGCGGCCGTGCAGCAGGCCTAAGCGCAGATCCGGGAAGACCTCCTTCTGCAGGCGCTCCGCTTCGGCGACGACGCTCGTGAGCTCGGTCTCGGATTCGTCGATCGCCGGCGCGACGATGTAGGCCTGGTGGCCGAGTTCGACGTTCTTGCGCACGAACTCGTAGGCTTCGTGCAAACGACCCGCGCGCAGATGATACGTTTCTATCGGCGTTCGGCCCGGCGGGAGTTCGTCAACGGTCGAGATGTCCAGATCGGCGTAGGCCGACTGCGCGAGCGTGCGCGGGATGGGCGTCGCGGTCATGTGCAGCGTGTGCGGTGCCGCGCCCTTCGCGCGTAGCCGCGCGCGCTGCTCGACGCCGAAACGGTGCTGCTCGTCGATGACGACCAGGCCCAGGCGCTCGAACTCGACGCCTTGCGTGAGCAGCGCGTGCGTGCCGACCGCGAGCGCCGCCTCGCCGCTTGCGAGCCGGCCGGCGGCGCTCGCGCGCGCCTTCGCGCCTTGGCTGCCGAAGACGGCTTCCACAGCGATGCCGAACGGGACGAGCAGCGGAGCGAGCTTTGCGGCGTGCTGCGAGGCCAGGATCTCGGTCGGCGCCATCAGCGCCGATTGCACGCCGTTGCGCGCGGCAAGCAGCACGGCAGCGGCCGCGACGAGCGTCTTGCCGCTGCCGACGTCGCCCTGCAGGAGGCGGTTCATCGGCGCGTCGCTGCCCATGTCGTCCCATATCTCCGCGATGACGCGGCGTTGCGCGCGCGTGAGTTCGAACGGCAGCTCGCGCTCGAACTCTTCGAGCAGACCAGGCGGCGCTCGCAGCACGTGCGCGTCGTGCTCGGCTTCGCGCTGGCGGCGCTTGAGCTGCGCGGCAAGCGCGAGCGCGAGAAACTCCGTGAAGATGAAACGCTCGCGCGCTTTGGCCGCTTCTTCCGGCGACTGCGGGGCGTGCAGGCGGCGATACGATTCGCGCAGCGGCGCGAAGCCCAGTTCCTTCGCGAGATTCGGCGGAAGCGGGTCGTCGCCGGCGAGCTCGAGCAGTTTGGGCAGATTGCGCTGCACCACTTGACGGATCTTACGCGACGCGAGCGACTTGCTCGCGGAGTAGACGGGGACGACTTCGCCGTGGTAGATCTCGTCGTCGGCGAGCACTTTGTGCGCCGCGACGTTCATCGCCGCGCCGGCGAGCGTGCGCTGCGCGCGGCCGCGCACGAAGAGGCGCATGTCCGCCTTCAACGTGCCGAGGAGGTACCTGCGCCCGAACCACTTGGCGACGAACGTGCCGGAGTCGTCTTCGATCTCCGCTTCGACGAGCGCGAGATGGCGAGCGCGCCGCTCGCGCACGCGCACGACGCGGCCGACGGCGTTCTCCTCGCTCGCGCCACCCTGCGCCGCCAGCAACGCGGCGGGCGTCGGAAAGCGCAGATCGTCGTAACGGAATGGGAAGTCGTTCAGCAGATCGTCGGCGGTGAAGAGGCCGAGTTCGTGGAACTTCGCCGCCGTCTCTTTGCCGACGCCCGCGAGTTCGGAGATCGGGGTATCCTTCGACATGCTCAGGATGACAGCGGCTCCCTCGATGGGCTCAGGATGCCACGGGGGTCAAGGCGACTTGGCGGCATTGGAGGCGGGCGGGTAGGCTCGGGATAGGAGATGTGCGCCGACGGCGTCTAGGGGAACGTTGAGGTGCTTGAGCAGCACGAGCAGGTGAAAGAGCAGGTCGGACGACTCCCAGATCAGCTCCTCGCTCGAGGCGTTCTTCGCGGCGATCACCACTTCGGTCGCCTCCTCGCCGATCTTCTTGCCGATCTTGTCGACGCCGCCGGCGTAGAGCTTCGCGACGTACGAGGAGTCGGGCGACGCGCCCTTGCGCTCCTCCAGCACGGCTTCGAGGTGGGCGATCGCTTCGGTGAACGCGCCGTCCTTCGGCGTCTCCTTCGACGGGCTGCGGAGGACGGGTGAGCTTAGGAGGATGTTGTGAAAGCACGACTGCGCGCCGGTGTGGCAGGCGGGACCGCTCGGGATGACACGGTAAAGGAGGGCGTCGGCGTCGCAGTCGTAGGCGACCGAGACGACCTGCTGCGTGTTGCCGGAGCTCTCGCCTTTGTGCCAGAGCGCGGCGCGGCTGCGGCTGTAGAGATGCGTCGAGCGCGTCGCGAGCGTGCGTTCGAGCGCCTCGCGGTTGGCCCATGCGAGGGTTAGCACCTCGTTGGTGCGGGCGTCGGCGATCACCACGGGTACGAGGCCGTCGGCATTCCATTCGATCCGGTCTAACTGCATGGTCGTATGGGAATCCCCCGCGCGCGCAGCGCTTCCTTTAAATCGCCGATCGCGATCTCCCCGAAGTGGAAGAGCGAGGCCGCGAGCGCCGCGTCGGCGTCCGCTCGCTGGAAGACGTCCGCGAAGTCTTCGACGCTGCCCGCGCCGCCCGAAGCGATCACCGGCACGCTCGTCGCGTCGCGTACCGCTTTGGTAAGCGCGAGATCGAAGCCCGATCTCGTTCCGTCGCGGTCCATGCTCGTGAGCAGAATCTCGCCTGCG
>JAJXWN010000242.1 GCA_021781595.1 bacterium
TGCGATAAAGTCGGGCTCATCTGCTGCGGCTCGCTCGATGCCGCCTCGCGTGCGATCGCAATTTTGGCGCTACGCGGCTTCGGACGCCAGGTCGACCTCCGCAGCTTTGCAACGCAACAAGCGTCGATCGGCGACGATACGGTGTTGAAATGGGGAGAGTGGCTCGGCTCGGAGCCCTACGCAACCCGCCGTATCGCCGAGTTAACCGCATTTGCAGCGAGTTCCCAATACGGACGATTCGAGGAGTGGTTCCTACGCAGCGAGGCCGTTGCGCCGATTCCGCTCCCGCTGCCGGGAAGCCGCCGTCTCGATAGCGGCGATCTTGCCGGGCGCAGACGTCGTATTCTCGCCGCAGCGATCGACGTCGTCGTCCTCCTTGCCGCAAGCTCCTATTTTTCACCGTGGACCTCCGAGCATCACGCGAAAATTCCGCACGCGGTCGTTTCCAACGCGTTGCCGAACGGTGCGAACGTTCAATTCGGGCCGATCACGTTGAAAATCCCGGCCGAAAAACCGACCGCTGCACCCGCGACGACGCCGACACCGAAGCCGGTAACGAACGCAAGCGCGCGTATCGGCAACGCGATTCAGCGGACGAAACAGGAGATCATCATGAGGTTGCTCTCATTCGGGTTTGTCTCGTTTCTCTATTTCACGCTGTTGATCGCGGTCGTCGGACAGAGCTTCGGCATGATGATTGCCGGGCTTCGCGTCTCCTCGCTCGATCTTCGACGGCCGAGTTTTTGGCAGGCGCTCTCCCGTGGAGCGTTGATTGGCTTTTTTCACTGGCCGATCGCTCTGCTCGCACCTTTCACCACGTGTTGGTTTCACGACTGGCTGACCAAGACGCGCGTTGTCGCCGGCGAACGCCTCATCGCCCGCGTCGCAAACGGTTAAGCGATTATCCCGCAGCCGTTATGTAAACGCGTCAAATAATTAAATAATCCAATCGTTGCAACGAGCTCTTCAAAAGCATCGCGACTGCTCATCGTCACGAAGGCAGAACGGAGATTTTCCGGCAGCGCTCGTGGCTCACGCGTGAGCGCAACCGCAGCGGCGAGCGCCACACGCTCGAGTTCGGAAAAGCGCGAACTCGTTGCATAACTTGAAAGGTCGTGAAGAGCCTCTTCATCGACGCCGAGGCGCTTTGCCAAAGCGCCATGCACGTCCATTCAATATTCGCACGCATTGAGCCAAGCAACCATCACGCCGACCAGCTCTTTAACGCGGCGATCGAGGCTACCACCCTCAAGCAACGCTGCGATATGAGCGTCTAGCGTCGCCCGCGCCGAAGCGTGGCCGCCGAGCGGCGGTGCGCTCACGAAGAAACGCGTGGGGCCGAACGGTAGATTGGAAACCCGCGCAGACTATCGAAGCGCGGATCCATCTCGAACGCGAGATGCGTCGCAGCGCCGGCGTGCGCCAGCACCGCCAACGCACGGCCGCGTTTTCCAAGTGCGGCGAACGCAAAGGCCAAATCGTCGCGACCCACGTCGCGCACGTCGGTGCGCGCGAGGGCAAGTTCGTGCTTCGCGAGCGTGCGTTTGCCTTCGCGCGCATAGAGATCGGCGAGGAGCGCGGCACCCTCGTTGCGGCAACTCGGGCAGCGCCCCGAAAATGCCTTGAAGGTCGCGGCGGCGAGCTGATTCTTCCCAAGAGCTTCTTGTGCCAGACCGATGGTCGTCATCGTGTCGAGGCGATGCGGATCGAGATCGAGCGCCTGGTGCGCATCGGCGATCGCTTGGTGAAAATGGCGGTCGAAATACGCAGCCTGCGCGAGCCAGGCCGTCGTTGCCGTTGAGAGTGGATCGAGCCGTGCTGCAATGCGCAAGTCGCGGTAACCCGCTGCGGCATCGCCGTTATTTAAGCGCAGAATACCGAGCCATTCGCGCGCGGGCGCATCCTTCGGCGCGAGCTTCACCGCCTTGCGCAAGAGACGATTTGCGCTTTTGAATTCTCGACGATCGAGCGCGATTGCGCCGAGTGCAGCATAGGCCTCCCCGGCATTGGGGTCGAGCGCGATCGCCTGTCTCGCATCCCTTCCCGCCGCTGAATAATCGCGCGAAGCGACGCCGTACCCGTAATCACCCATCATCGCCTCGGACGAGGCGAGCGCTTCGTATCCCCGTGGATCCTGGGGAGCGAGGGCGACGACGCGATGAAAATACGCAAGACTCCGCAAGAGGCTCGTCTGGCTGCGCTCGTTCCAATAGTACCGCCCCAGTGCATAGAGGCGCTGCGCGGTCGGCGGAAGCGTACGCGTTTGCGCATCGCCCCGGAGTGCGACGAACCGGAGGCCGAGCGCACCCAAGACGAGGGCGGCCGTGAGGGCCGCCGTGGAGGGCCACCAGCGACGACGGGGGGTCGGAATGCCGGGGGTAGGCTGGTGAAGCGGAGGCTGCGGTAGCGATGGCTGGGGCGCGATCGACGGCGTCGCGGCGACGGGCGACGGTGCCTCAAGTGGGGCGACGAAGCGGTATCCACGCCGAGGAAGCGTCTCGATGACCTCGCCGCTCCAGTAGGCGCGCATGCTCTTGCGCAGCACGTAGACGTTCTGGGAGAGGCTCGCCTCTTCGATGAAGCCCTCGGGCCATATCCGGGCCAGCAGCTCCTTCTTCGCTAGGATCTCACCGGGGCGCTCGGCGAGCGCGAGCAGCGTCTCCACCACCTTTGGGCCCAAAGCGAGCTGGGTGCCGCCTGCGCTGAGCACCAGCCGCTCGACGTCCAGCTCAAACGGGCCGAAAATGAGTCGTTCCACGAAAATTACCTCACCTATAGTACGCTTGCTTCCACCTCAACGTTCCACTCCCCTTAGGTTTTTGGGGGTAGGGCAGGTGCCCGGAGCCGCCCTCCCCCGGGGGCGCCGTGCCCCGGATCCATTCCCCGCGAATTCCCCGACGTAGGTCGGCTTATGCTGCGCATATTTTCCCGTCTTTGCGTGCGATTGTCACACGTTATTCATCACTCTTTCATTTGCAATATTTATTATTTCGCTGTGAAACAAATATCGTACAGCGCGCGTAGTAAGGGATGTACGTTAGCGCTGCGATTAACGCAGAGCGATGCGAAAACGAAAGGGATGTTTATGAGAGCGACT
>JAJXWN010000243.1 GCA_021781595.1 bacterium
GGGCGAGATCGCCACGCCGGCATCGTACATCGGTGCCAGCCCGAAGACCGTGGGGTCGTTCCAAGCGTGAAGCTGGGCGGGCAAGATGAAAAAGCCGCCGAGCATGCTGCCGTCGAGAATGACGAACTGCTTGGTTCCGGGCTGCAGGGCAAACGTCTTGGTACCGCCGGCGGTCGTCTCGGTAGCCGAGGCGCCGTCGAGAACGACCCGGTCGTGCATGCTCCGGCCCGCCATCGCGTAGGTCGCGGCGTAGGCCGTCGGAACCAACGACGCCGAGAGGGTCATCGACGTCTTCGCGCTCCCCGCACTCCCTTGAAGCGAGGCGCCGGCCGCTTCGCTCACGGTCAAGACGCCGCCGGCGCGCCTGACGGTGATGACCGTCTTGCCGATCGGCGTGCCTCCGAGCGAGGCTTGGTAGGTATACGTGCCGTCGGACGGAGCGGCCGCGGCGGGCGGCGGCGGCGTGAAGATCACGGGAAGCATACTCTTTCCTTTCGGGCGCGCCCGACTGCCTCGAGCAGCCGGTCGATCTCGTCAGACGTGTTGTAGCCATGGGGAGAGACGCGGATGCCGGTAGGCCGGTAGGTCGTCACGATCCCTTCGCTCGCAAGCGCTTTGCCCAGCGCGACCGGGTCGGTGCCGGGGAACACGAACGTAACGATGCCCGAAGAGCATCCGTCACCGCGCAGCGTTTTAACCTCGGCGCCGCAAGCAAGCAGGCCATCGTACAAGCGGTCCGTTAGCGCGAGGACGTGCTCCGCGATCGGCCGTGCACTCGGGCCGCCCAAGAGGCCGCACGACTCTGCGAGCGAGAGCGCGCCGATAAAGTTCGGGGTTCCCCCTTCGAAGCGGCCGGCGCCGGCGACCGGCGGCTGCTCGTAGTTGAGGAAATCCCACATGTCCGCGACCGAACGCCAGCCCGGAGCGGCCAGCCGCAAGCGATCGATGAGGTTCTCCCGCACGTATAGGAAGCTCACGCCCTGCAGCGCCATCATCCACTTGGCGCCGCCGCAGTAGAGCGCGTCGATCCCGCAGGCGCGCACGTCCAGGCCGAAGGCGCCGAGGCCTTGGATCGCGTCGACGCAGAGAAGCGCGCCGGCAGCGTGCGCGACCTCGCCGAGCGACGCCAGATCGTGGCGATATCCGTCGGCAAACGAGACCCACGATACCGCGACCACGCGCGTGCGCGCGGTGATATGCCGCCGCAGTACCCCAGGGGTGAGGCGCTCGCGCCCGGCGTTCACGAAGCGCACGTTTACGCCGCGATCGCGCAGCGCCAGCCACGGCTGCACGTTCGCCGGGAACTCGTTGTCGCAGAGTACCACTTCGTCGCCGGGACGCCAGTCCAAGCCGCCCGCCAGCGCGAGAGCTCCGTCGCCGGTGTTGCGCAGAAACGCAATCTCCGCGCCGCCGGCACCGATGAACCGGGCGACCGCTTCGCGATACTCCGGCATCTTCGCTTCGATGGGATAGGTACCCATGACGCCGGCGGTGGCATGCGCCTCCACAAAGGCGTGGAGCGCCGCACGCGTGGGCTGCGGCAATACGCCTACGGCCGCGTGATTCAAGTACGCATAGGTTGAAGTGACCGCGAACAGGTCACGCGATAGGGGCGTTTCGCTCACGCCGTACCGAGCATCTCCTTGGTGTGCCACGCAATGTTGTTCGCGCGGTCGCCCACGCGTTCGAGCGAGGCGAGCACGAAGAGCATGCGCGTACCGGCGCGAACCATCTCGGGATCGGTCTGCATCTCTTCCTGCAGCGCCTTGATGCCGCGCTTGTAGAGCAGATCCACTTCGTCGTCTTGTTCGATGACGTCTTCGGCTAGCGCAGTATCGCGCTCGGTGTAGGCGCGCATCGCGTCTAGCAGCATCGCGTGCGCCACGCCCGCAATCCTATCGATTTCGACGCGCGCCGGCCGAAGCGGAACGTCGGCGAGTTTGATCGCGTGCTTCGCGATATCGACGGCGTAATCGCCGACGCGCTCCAGGTCCGTCGCAATCTCCAGCATCGCGGCGATCTCGCGCAGTTCGCCGGCAACCGGCTGCTGCCGCCAGATCAGCTCGATGCACGAAGCCTCGATCTTGCGCCGGAGGTCGTCTACCGCGTCGTCGCCGGCTACCACGCGCGCGCCAGCGGCGGAGTCGCGGCGTTCCAGCGCCTCGACCGCCACGCGGATGGCATCGCTCGTCAACGCGCCGAGCCGGACGACGTCCAGTCGAGTGGCCTCCAACGCTTCATGATACGCGGTACGCAAAAGTATCCCCCGAAAGATTTTTGAAGTTCTTCACAGTATAGCCGCAAAGGTCCGGAGAACGCAATCGGACTGCTCGATAAGGAGGTTTTCGTTCGTGACTGAGATTGCAAAGGTCGGCGTCTGCGGCGCCGGTTTGATGGGGAGCGGAATCGCTCAAACCGCCGCCGCCGCGGGTTTCGAGGTCGTCTTGATGGAGGTCGACGCTGCGGCGCTGCAGCGCGGTATGGCGTCCGTCGCGGCAGCGCTCGATAAGGCCGTCGCGAAGCAGCGCATGACGCAAACCGATCGCGGCGCCGTCCTGGGCCGCATCGCAGCGACGACCGAGGTTAAGGATCTTAAGAATTGCGATATCGTCATCGAAGCCATCGTCGAGAACGTCGCGATCAAGACGGCGCTCTTCAAGCAGCTCGACGATCTGCTCGCTGCGGACGCCGTTATCTGCACGAATACCTCGAGCCTCTGCGTCATCGAGCTGGCGGCCGCCACCAAGCGCCCCGACAAAGTGGCGGGCCTGCACTTCTTCAACCCCGTCCCCATCATGAAGCTGGTCGAGGTGGTGCGAACGATCGCGACGACTCCCGAGACGATCGATAGACTCTACGCGTTCGCGCAAAAACTCGGCAAGGAACCGATCCACGCGAAAGACACGCCGGGCTTCGTCGTGAACCGCCTGCTCGTACCGTACCTGCTCTATGCGATTCGCGTTTACGAAGATGGTTTGGCGAGTAAAGAAGATATCGACAAAGGCATGAAGCTCGGGTGCGGCTACCCGATGGGTCCCTTCGAGCTGCTCGATTTCGTCGGCCTC
>JAJXWN010000244.1 GCA_021781595.1 bacterium
GCAAGCTGCAGGCGCCGCGCCATTCGTGCGCGCATGGCAGCAGAACGAACCGCTCGTCCCGGTGCATGCCACAACCTTTGCGACCGCGATCAAAATCGGCAACCCGGTCTCCTGGCGTCCGGCGCTGCGCGCTCTGCATGCAACTGGAGGCACCGCGATCGCAATCGAGGACGACCAGATTGCCGAGGCGCGTGCCGTGCTCGCGCGCGATGGGCTGGCGTGCGAACCCGCTTCGGCCGCAACGTTGGCGGGCGCCTCGGCGTTACGCGAACGCGGCACGATCGACGAAGCGGCCGACGTCGTCGCGCTTCTTACCGGATCGAGCCTTAAAGACGTCGCGAGCATTGAGCGCTACCATGGCGATCCAAGCAAGGCGTTAGCGAATCCGCTGCGCCGCGTTGCCGGCGATACGGCGTCGTTGGAGCGTGCGATCGCGGAGGCGCTTCGATGATCGAAGTCAGCGTCCCGGCTAGCTCCGCAAATCTCGGATCGGGCTTCGATGCCGTCGCAGTCGCGCTCGATCTGCGCATGACGGCACGCGCGAGAGCCGGCGCTGGCCCGCTGCAGGTACGCGTTACCGGTTCACAGCTTCCGACGCATGGCGGGCTGGCCGAGCGCGTTCGCGCAGGTATGGCATTGATCGCCGAGGATCCAAAATCGTTTGCCTTCGAAATCGATATTCACAACGATATTCCGCTTGGAGCCGGTTTGGGGAGCAGCGCTGCGGCCTTGCTCTGCGGTATGACGATTGCGAACAGAGCTCGGGGCAGCGTTGTCTCGAGAGAAGAGATGTTGGGCTTGCTCGTGCGGGCTGAAGGTCACGCCGATAACGCAGCGGCGGCACTTTACGGCGGCTTGTGCTTCGTGCTGCAAGAAGGACCGCATCTCTGCGCGTTGCCGTTGCCGGTGCCGGAGGCGCTACGCTGCACTCTCGTCGTGCCCGATCGGCCATTGGATACGGCTGCCGCCCGGCGGGCGCTTCCGGCATCGTACGCGCGCGCCGACGTCGGCCGGTCCTTGCAGCGCGCGAGCATGCTGGCGGCCTGCTTGGCGAGCGGACGCCTCGCGCGGCTGGATCTCGCCACTCGCGATTGCGTCCATCAGCCGTACCGGGCAGCGCTTTTCCCGGGTCTGTCGGAGGCGCTGGAGCAATCGTCTGCCGGCGTGCACGTCGTCCTTTCCGGAGCCGGGCCAAGCGTGCTGCTGCTCTCGGAAGGCGGCGCCGGCGACGCGCCGGATCGCGTAGCTGCCTGTTTTCGGCGTGCCGGAGTCGGTGCGCGGATCGTACCGACGGCGATCGCGTCGCAAGGATTGCTCGTTACGGAGGCTACGGCATGAAACGCACCTTGAACGTCGGTCTCCTTGGCTGCGGAACCGTCGGCAGCGGCGTAGCAGAGCGTCTACTACAGGCGCACGACCGCGACGTGGCGGCGTTTTCGCTTCGGGGCGTACTCGTGCGGGACGTTCGAAAAACGCGTCGCCCGCAGGCCGTCATGGCGCACGTGACCACCGATGCCATGGATGTTATTCGAGACTCGCGCACCGACGTGATCGTCGAATGCATGGGCGGGCTCGAGCCGGCATACGATCTCGTAAAGGAGGCGATAGCCTGCGGCAAGCACGTCGTCTCTGCCAATAAAGCGCTCATCGCAACGCACGGACCGGAACTAATCGCATTTGCCGGTGATCGCGGCGTCGAGCTGCTGTTCGACGCAGCAGTGGGCGGTGCTATTCCGGCGCTCTCCGTGCTACGCTCGGCGCTGGCCGGCGAAGAGATCCTCGAAATATCCGGAATCTTGAACGGCACGACCAACTACATCTTGGTCGCAATGGAATCCGGCTGCGAGTTCGGTGCCGCGCTCGAATCGGCGCGGGCACACGGATATGCTGAGCTCGATCCCGCGAACGATCTCAACGGCACCGACACCGCGCAAAAGCTCTCGCTGCTCGCTCACGCCGCGTTCGAGCGCTGGCTTCCGTGGCAGAGCATTGCGCGCACCGGCATCGAGGCGATCGACCGCCGGCAGGTCCGCGATGCCCGTGCCGGCGGCGGTGCGTTGCGGCTGGTTGCCACGCTCAAAGGAAATCGCACTCGATTGGAGGCGGCGGTCGAGCCGGTCGTCGTGCCGCTTGCCGATCCGATGGCCGCGGCGACGGGAGCGCAGAACGTGGTTCGCGTGATTGGGCGCGGATGCGGTACTCTGACCCTAATCGGGCCCGGAGCGGGGCGCGAGCAAACCGCGTCGGCAATTGTCGGCGATTTGGTCGCAGTGAGCCGCCTATGATCGTTCAGAAATTCGGTGGTTCGTCGCTTGCGACGCGCGAACTGCGGGAGATCGCCATCGGGCGTGTGCTGGCTGCCGTTGGGGCACGACGCGATCCGGTGGTCGTCGTATCGGCACTCGGCCGAGCGCCCTCGCCGTATTCGACCGATGCGCTGGCCGCCTTGGTCGGCAGTGCGCCGGGTAGCGCGAATCGCGATTTGGTGCTCGCGTGCGGTGAATTGATCAGTGCGGGCCTGTTTGCCGAGGAACTCTCTGCGCGTGGCGTTCGCGCGATCGCGCTGAGCGGAGCGCAGGCCGGTATTCTCACAGACGACGCGCACGGCGATGCCGAGATCGTCGCGGTACGCCCGGTACTGCTCGAGCGGCTCGTTGCCGAGGGCGTCGTTCCGGTGGTCGCCGGTTTCCAGGGCTCGACCGGCGATGGGCGGCTCACCACGATCGGGCGCGGTGGCAGCGATTTGACCGCCGTTGCAGTCGCCTGGTCCCTCGGCAACGTTCCGCTCGAAATTTATACCGACGTGGACGGTGTGTACGACGCGGACCCGCGCGAACAGCCGGGCGCCGCGGCTTTCGAGCGCTTATCGCTAAGACAATTGCGTGATCTGGCGCGCAGCGGCGCACGCGTGATGCAAGAGCGCGCCGCGGAATTCGCGTACCGAACGGGGACGAGCCTGCGCATTATCGGCTTGCGCAGCGGTCTGGGAACGCACGTCGGTGGTGAAAACGTTAATCCCGATTAATATGAACCGGATTCGTTGACGCGCTGGGGTGCGCG
>JAJXWN010000245.1 GCA_021781595.1 bacterium
GTGCGAACGCGAACGCGAACGCGCACGCGCACGCGCACGCGACGGTTGCAACGAGATACCTGGGCATCGCATCACGTTTAAGAATCGCCGCGTACGATTCCTTGAGCGCTATGCGGCAGGTGCGGTGCGCGAGATATACCAGGCGATGGGCGGATCGAAGAAGACGACGTGGGCGATAACGGCGATCGCGAGCCGGCGGCTGGTACTTACTTTAAGTAGCCGATACGCCCAGGCGCGTAGCTACCACCGCGGCGTCGAGCCCCTCGATCTCGAAGGTCTTGCGGCGGGCGCGCTCTCCGCGCCGCAGGCGCACGCGTGAGGCGGAGATGCCCAGGGCAGTGGCCAGCATGCGAATGCAGGCGGCGTTCGCCGCGCCCTCGATCGCCCGCTCGCGTACGCGCAGCGTGACCACCCCGTCGCGTAGCGCCCAACCGGGCTCCCGCGACCCCGGCTTCACCCACGCGCTCACCAGCGCGTTTGCCTTCATCTTCGCCGCTTTCGCCGCTAGGCAGCGTTGCCTTTCCCGGGGAGACGTGGTAGTATCGGAGCTCAGGTTTCGAGATCGGTTACCATCCATTGATGTGCTAGGCGAGTCGATTCCCAGAAACGCACTTTACTATAACGGAGTCCTCGTCCATGTACCAAGATGAAAAACTGAACTGCGTCGATTGTTCGCGTGAATTTACGTTCACCGCGGGCGAGCAGGAGTTCTACGCCGCTAAAGGCTTCCAAAACAAACCCAACCGTTGCCCCGATTGTCGTGCCGCCCGTAAGGCCGGCCAATCGCACAGCGGCGGCGGCCGGGGCGGTTACGGAGGCGGCGGCGGTCGCGAACGCGAGATGTTCAAGGCGACCTGCAGCCAATGTGGCGGCGTCGCGGAAGTTCCCTTCCAGCCGCGCGGCGACAAACCGGTCTACTGCCGCGATTGTTTCGCGAGCAAGCCCAGCTATCGCTAACCGGCGCTCCCGGTAACAAAAAGGGCCCGCTTTATGCGGGCTCTTTTTATCGTGGAGCGTTGCGCCGGATTGCTGCGTCACCGCGGCGCGCGAGCAAGATGATGCGACGCCGCGGGTAGTCGATCGTCACGCGGAAATGCGAGAGGAAACCTCCGCCTAGATGCCCGTGAGCGGTGCCTTTGAGAATTCGGGTGGCTCCGATATGCGACGAGGCGACGGTGTAATCTCCGATCCGCACGTTAGGGATTATGCCGATGAACTCGACGCTCGTTCCGCCCACGCCGCTCACCGTGCGAGCTCGCGTTGCTTTGAACAGCGTCTTGTGCCGCATGTAATAAGGATACGCCAAGTTGATGGTCGATTGGTCGCCCGTGTCGACGGCCAGCCGCGTCGTGAGGTCGTTGAGCGTTACGGGAACGACCGGCACGAAGTTCTCGAACTCCATTGGGATCGTCGCGGCGCCGGCTGGGGTCGCCACCGCACCGAACCAGACGTCACGGGCTCCGTAATCGATCGTAACGGCGGTGCTCGCCAAGATGTCGGCTCCGAGCACGACGTCGTACCCGTAGCGGTGAATGTCGTCGAGCACGACGTAGTTCGCGCGCGGGAACGTCACGCTGCCGACTTGCAGCGGGCCCGCCCGCACCACCTCCGTCGCGTACTTGCCGAGGCCGCTGACCTCGAACCCGCCGATGACCGGCGCGTGCAGGCGTTCGGCGAGCTCGAGGCTCATGGCAAGCCCCGAGTTGCCCGTGTCGATCAGGCAGCGGCTGCGCACGCCTTGCAGGTTGCACGGGCCGACCGGCGTCCTGCCGGCCGCAGCGATGGGCATCGGCAGCGGCGTCGCGGCGAATGTGGGAACCAGCCCGTGCGGTGCTCGAAAGGGACGCTCCGATATGCGGCGCCGCGCGTAAACTTCGATCGGCTCTCCGTTTTGGTCGATACGAAACGGCAGCATCAGCGCGCCGACGCGCCGGTAGTCGCGAAAGGCGATCGACGTATCTCCGTCGACGTCGCGCACCGCGGCCACGAGCCAGCTTCGGGGATCGACGTACACCTCCATTGGGATGGCATCCGTCTTCGCGACGAAGAGTTTGCGGTAGGTTCGTCCACCGGAGACGGTGCTGCCGCCGTCGGCGATGCTGCCGCCCCGCGCCTCGAACTGCGGTCCGAGGAAGGCTCCGCTCGAGACCGCCATCAGCCCCCGCAAGTAGCGCTCGGCGCGACGCGAGCGAGGGAGTGCCGTTCCATTCATGTCGACCGAATAGAGGCGGCGGCCATCGAAATACGTTCCGACGCAGATAGCGCCGCCGCAGTTGCGAATGAAGAAGCGCTTGCCTTGGTTGTCGGCGCGCAACAGGGTCCTATCGCCGTTTTCGTCACGCTCCGATAGGCTCACCACATGGTACCGATAGGCGAGCCCGCTCGCGGCGCGCATCTCGGCCAGCACTGCCGCCAGCGGCGGCTCGGGCGACATCCCGACCGTCAAGAGCGCCAAGCCGCAGAGCGCTGCGATACGCGCGGCGAAGGTCATAGCGTGGATTTCGAGTTACTCGACCGGTATCTTCTCGATCGTGCCGGCAATAGGGCCGAGGTCGTGGCGGATCTGCTCGCGCACCGTTCCGGCCTTTCCGGGGCCGCGCCGTTCTACGAGGGCTTTGAGCTGCTCGGTGGTCGCACACCCGACCTTGCGCTCCTGGCTTTGCGCCTGGTATTGGCCGGAAAGCGCGCCGGCGACGACGCGGTCGCCGATCTGTGCAGGCTGACGGAGCGGGCACGCGGCGGCGGTGAGGACGGCGCGCGGGCGCGAGCCGACTATTTCGTGAGGTTGCGCTGACGCAGGCAGCGGTGCAGAGGCGTGGCGGCGAAGTGAAACGTCCACGTGGAGATTCCCGTTGTACGTAGCGAGATGACTTTCCAGCGCAGGCTCGCCGCGATTGTATTGAGCGCTGCCCTCGTTACGGGCAGTGTGGCTGTGGTATTGGGAGATCCGCCCGCTCGCAACGAGCAGACCGGCGGCCACGAAGTCTATAGAACCGATGCGGGCGCCGCACGCGACGGCGGCACCATGAACGTGACCGTCGTAGGCGTGGATTATGCC
>JAJXWN010000031.1 GCA_021781595.1 bacterium
GCGTTCCGGGCCTCCACGTGCGTCTGGGCATCCGTAGCGAAAAGGCCGGCTCGGTGTATTCGGGCCACTCGCCGCTGTTTCGCGTCGACGAAGACGCATTGCCGGCCGGGGTGGAGACGCTCGTCGCCTTCGCAGTCGGCGTAGGGTCCGGGCAGGTCGAACTGATCGGCCGGCCTTCCCCATAGGTTGTGGTGGGCGCCCAAGAGGCACACCATATGGGATTGTTGAAATGCGCCCGATGGCGCTCGTGAGTTCGCCTTCTGGAAAACTCGGTGTCCGCTCCGTTACGGGCTCGCTGGAGATCGGGACGAGCGCCGAAGCGGCGTTCTCGCTGCTCACCACGCCTGAAAAGTGGCCGGTCTGGTTGGCCTTCGTGCGCAGCGCCGAGCGCGTCAGGCCGGGCGAACCTCTCGAAATCGGCAGCGAGGTCGTCCTGCGCTCGGCGATCCCGGGAGAGCCCGAGCAGACCTACGAGGTCGATCGCTTCATCCGGGATTTCCACCTCTCCCTAGTCGGCGCGTATTCGGTGCGGCGGCGCATCGACGTTCGCGTGGAGCGTAAGATCACGCGAGCCGACGCCACGGGCTCTTCGCGCTCGAAGATACACCTCCGCATCGACTACCCTGCCTATGGCGGCCACCTGGGCCTGCTGTACGACCGGCTTCGCCACGGCCGGAGACTGGCCAATGCTCTGGAAGAGTCGCTAGCCGCCTTTCGTGGGCTGGCCGAGTTCGAAAACCATGGAGAACCCGCCCTTGCGGACTTTTAGCAGTCGTTGACGGCGACTGCTAGGATTGGGTATACTTTTATTCATGCCGCTCTACGATTACCAATGCTCCGCGTGCAAACGAATCACCGAAGTGCGCCACGGGTTCCAAGAGACGCACTCCGAGTCGTGTACGGCTTGCGGTGGCTCGCTCGTCCGCGTCTTTAACCCAGCGCCGATTCTCTTCAGAGGCTCCGGCTTTTACGTCAACGATTCGCGTCCCGCCTCGAAGCCTGCGAGCGAGAACGCGCCGGTCAAGGAATCGGCCGCCTGAGCGAGCTGATCGCGCATCCGGTCTGGATAGCGCTCGTCCTCTGCGGGTTGGGTTTACTGTTTGCGGTCTACGGCCTGACTTGCGCCGGCATCGCGGCCTGGCGCGTGCGCGCCCGGCTCGATCTGCTGCGCAGCCATGAGGTTTTTGACGGACTGCAGGCACTTGGCAGGCAGGGGCGCCGGTTCGTACCGTTGTCTGCGCGCCTCCAGGATGCGGTCGCAGGCGTGGGCCTGGCTGCGGCATCGATTCGCGATTCGTGGAGCGAGCTGCCGCTGGGGGCCGTGGCGGCGGCTATCGGCACGGCAAATCGCGCGCTGCGGCTCATCGTAAACACCTTGCGCTAACAGGTTGCGGAAAAACCCCCGCCGCCTCGAACCCGCCTGTTCCGCCGAAAGCTTCGTTGCTCTTCGGTCAGGCGTGCTGTTCCGGCGGCGCCCACGACCAAGGTGCCGGTGGAGCCGCGGAGACCGCCCCGACCGGCACCTTGGTCGCGGACTCTGGATCTGCGGGCTGCTCCCGAGGGCTGAATGCCGGCTTCGGGAGCTCGCCGAGCGCCGCGCCCTGCAGCACGTAGCGCGCAGGCGGCAAGAGTTGGAGATCGGAACCCCCGGCTATCCGGCGCAGATCGAGGAGATATTCGCGCGGAGTCTCTTCGGCCGCCATCGTGTCTAATAAGAGATCGATCGTGTCGGTGAGGTATTCGCGCGGCGGCATCTTGGCAAAAGCGAAGACATGCTGCGATATCTCTGCCTTCACCGCGTGCAGGAGCTTCTTCCAGTATTCGATCGGCTGGTAATATTCGAACTGTCCGAACTCGCGCTTCGCCCGCGAATAGAGCAGTGCGATGCGCTCTCCCAGCGGATCGGAGGGCGGTGCCGGTTCGATGACCGCGATGCGGCGCGCCACGCGCCCGAGCTCGGAGACGACCTGGGCGTGAAAGAACGGGTCGATCTCGTGCAGGTAATACGCGGCAATCGCCAGATCGAAGGCGTTCTCCCGGGCTGGGATAACCGACGTGCTGCCGCGCAGCAGACGGGCCGGAAGCGATGCGAAGCGGCGAATAACTTCGTCGCGGTGCTCGATCACGGTGACGGCCGCGCCGGTTTCGATCGCGCGCCTCACGAGCTGGCCGTCGCCGCCGTAACCGCAGAAGAGCACGTTCGATCCGGCCGCTACGCTCAGCCCCTCCCAGGCGAGCGTATCCAGGTAGCGCGCCTCGGATGCAAACTCGTCGGGAGAGTAGCGCTGCTCCTGCGTCATGCTTGCGCCCGCTGCAGCTGCGTGAGAAACGAAGGGAAGCTGACATCGATGCTCTCTGCGGCGTCGATCGCGAGCGGACCGGCGCCGGCGGCAAGCGCGGCGACCGACATCGCCGTGCGATGATCATCGCGCGTCTCGACGACGGCCGCTTCGACGGGCCGTGGATTACCGCCCGCGATCGCTATGCCGTCGGGGAGCTCCGTCACGGCGATGCCGGCGGCCGCTAACATGCGTTCGATCGCGGCGATGCGGTCCGACTCTTTGGTGCGCAGGTCGCGTATCCCGGTGATCGAGGTGGTGCCGCGGGCAAATGCCGCCGCCACCGCGAGAACCGGGATCTCGTCGATCGCGCGCAATGCGAGTTCCCGGCCAACGGATATTGCCTGCAGCGGTGCATAGGCTACCGCTATGTCGGCGACGGGTTCGCCGCAGCGTTCACGCGCGTTTAAAAGGCGTACGTCGGCTCCCATCGCGAGCAGCGTATCGAGTAGCCCCGTGCGCGAGGGGTTCACGCCGACGTTTTCCACGACGATCGAGCTTCCGGGTGAGATGGTCGCCGCGACGATGAAGAACGCGGCGGCGGAAAAATCACCGGCTACCTCGACGTCGGGGTAGCGGGTCGGTCCGCCGCGAAGCTCGACGGAGCGGCGATCGAATTCGATATCCGCGCCGAAATAGCGCAGGAGCCGTTCCGTGTGGTCGCGCGAACCTGCGTCGCCGGTCACTGCGACGGGCACGCGACCGTAGAGGCCGCAGAAGAGCAGTGCGGACTTCACCTGTGCGGATGGCGAGAGCAGAATGAACCGGCGGGTCTGCGGCGCGGCGGTCCCCTGCAAGAGCGCGGGCAGTTTGCCTCCCGCGGTCTCGATACGTGCGCCGTAGGCGCGCAGTTGGGCCGCAACCGGCTCCATCGGTCGTCCCCGCAGCGACGAGTCGCCATCGAGACGTGCGGTCAGGGCTGCTCCGGCACAGACGCCCATCAGCATGCGTGCGGTCGACCCGGAGTTCATGCAGTCGAGATCGCGCGCCGGATCGCGCAACGGCGCGCCCGTAACGACGAAGGCACCGTCGGCGTCGTCGATCCCGGCGCCGAGCGCACGGAGCGCGCCGACGGTTGCACGCACGTCTCGTCCCGGATTGAGATTGGCGATGCGGACGGGTTGCCGCCCCGAGGCTGCGACGACCAGCGCGCGATGCGAGATCGATTTGTCGCCGGGGACGGCGATGCGGCCGCGCAGCGGTCCGGGTTGAAAGGAGAGAGCGTGTTTCAACATCTGTTCGCGGGTGCGTTACGCGCGCGGGTCGGCGGAACCTCGGCGCCGCAGGCTCGAATGCGCCCGGTGATCGCGTGCCGGGTGGTAGGGAAGGTGGGAATCGAACCCACATGGGGTGTGCCCGGCCGCTTTTGAGGCGGCTGCGTCTACCGTTCCGCCACTTCCCCCCGCTCGGAGGCTGTCGGAGTTGAGCGCGTTTCCGTCTTTGGGCCGCCTTTTGCCCGAATACTTCGTTGCTCATCAGTCACGAAGCTACGGCTTCGCTCCTTCTTCGCGCCTCGTCTCCGAACAAAATTCGGCGCCAAATCCGAAAACGGCTCAACTCCGGCAGCCTCCTAGCGCCGGCTGGCGCGTTCCTGACCGTTGGCGATCTTGTAAGTCGCCCAGCCGCCGTACGCCGAGATGTCCGCGTATCCGCGCTCCTGGATGAGCGTGCGGGGATAGAGCATCGCGCGAGCCGAGGTGCCGTCGTCGAGACGAATCGGCGCTTCGTAGAGGTCGGGCGGCTCGGTCGAGAGCAGATGAGCGTGCTGTGCCGGTGTGAACTCGTAGAGCTCGCCCGGGATCGAGATCCCGCCGATATCGACCTCATAGATACCGGGATGCTGATCGCGTACGCTGTGCAGCCGGTAGCGCGGCGCGGTGCGCGCCTCGCCCAGGAAACGCGCGTCGCCGAGATTGGCGTGATCGGGCTGACCGCTTAACGCGGAGCCGCAGATGAAAAATCGCATGGCGGAGGCTTAGTTCGCGGCGAGCGCGGCGTCAACCTCGACGAGGGCCGCAGCAAGGGCTTCGACGCCCATCTCGAGATCGGCGTCGTCGGTCCGCTCGGCATCGACGTGGCTGCGCCCGCCGATGCTCGGCACGAAGAGCATCGCCGCCGGCGCGATCTGCGCCAGAGCGATCGCGTCGTGGCCGGCTCCGCTCGTAACCTCGAGCGCCTGCGGCTCGAAGCGCTCGGCGGCATGCCGCAGCACCCGGCGCAGCGCGGGATTCATCGGCGTCGGAGCGCGTGCTTCCAGCCGTTGCGTCGCGATCCGTACGGAGCGCCGCCGCCTCGCGTCGAACACCGCAGCGTCCAACGCATCTTCGATCGCGTCCAGCCGAGCATCGTCGGGCGAGCGAGCGTCGATCGAAAAGATCGCGCGACCGGGTATGACGTTCGTCCCGTTGGGCTCCACGGCGATGCGCCCGACCGTGACGACGCACTCGCCGCTTCGTGTCGCTGCGGCCTCGAGCGCGAGGATCAGTTCGGAGGCCGCGCAGAGCGCGTCGGAGCGTCCATCCATCGGGACGGTGCCGGCATGCCCGCTCGTGCCGTCGACGACGGCACGGTACCGGCGCTGCCCGGCGATCGCCGTGACGATGCCGAGAGCGACGCCCGCACGCTCGAGTACCGGCCCCTGTTCGACGTGGAGTTCGAGGTAGGCCGCGACGCGCCGGTCGCGGCGCGGCTCGATCGCGTCGAGCAGGCCGCCGGCGGGCGACGCTAACGCGGCACCCAACGACGTGCCTGCGTCGTCAACGAGCGCCAGCGCCTCGCGTTCGGCTACGATGCCGGCGAAGACGGAACTGCCCAGGCATCCGAGCGGGAACCGGCTGCCCTCTTCGCCGACCCACGCAACGGCTTCGACCGGGCGCTGCGTCGTCAGGCCGCGTGCGTCGAGCAGCTCGAGCGCGCAGAGCGCGGCGACGACGCCGTACGCGCCGTCGTACGCGCCGCCCGTGGGCACGGTGTCTAGATGCGATCCCACGAGCAGCGGTGCGGCATCGGCGCGGGCGCCGCGACGGCGAGCGAAGAGATTCCCTACGTGATCTTGCGTGAGATCGTAGCCGCCGGTGCGAGCCCACGCTGCGAAGAGTGCGCGCGCGGCTCGCTCCGGCGGGGTTGCCAACCCGCGCGAGATTCCGGCGTCGTGCCGCCCGATGCGCGCCAGCTCGGCGAGGCGCGCTACGACGTTGGTGCCGTCAGCCGTCATCGCGGGGGGTGATTCTCGATCCAATGGCGTGCGATGTCGACGCGCCGGCAGATCCAGACATCCTCGTGCAGGGCGACGTGATCGAGAAAGCGCTCGAGTGCGGCCGTGCGCCCCGGGCGGCCGGCCAAACGCGCGTGCAGCCCGATCGACATCATCTTCGGGTGCGTCTTGCCCTCGCGGTACAAGACGTCGAACGCGTCGCGCATGTATTCGAAGTAGCCCGACGGTGACGAGAAGCCGGGCGCGACGGCGAACTTCATGTCGTTGACGTCGAGCGTGTACGGAACGACCAGATGGTCCTTTCCGGAGACCTTGACCCAGTAGGGCAGATCGTCGTTATAGGCATCGGAGTCGTATAAGAAGCCGCCCTCTTCCACGACGAGGCGGCGCGTGTTCAGGCTCGGGGCGTAGCGGCAGTACCAGCCGTAAGGGCGCTCGCCGGTGGTTCGCGCGATCGACTCGACCGCCATGCGCATCTGCTCGCGCTCTTGCGCTTCGCTCATCGCGTGGAAGTCGATCCAGCGCCAGCCGTGCGAACAGACTTCGTGCTTCGCCTCGCGAATCGCGCGCGCCGCCTCGGGGTTGCGCTCGAGTGCCAGCGCCGCGCCGAAGACGGTTACCGCAATCTCGCGTTCTGCGAAGAGGCGCATCAGGCGCCAGAAGCCGGCTCGGCTGCCATACTCGTAGACCGATTCGACGATGAGATCGCGCTGGCCGGGGCCGAGCGCCGCGCCCGGCACCTCGGTGAGGTACGTCTCCGAATGACCGTCGCCGTTGGAGATAGAGTACTCCGAGCCCTCTTCGTAATTCATCACGATCTGCAACGCGAGACGGGCGTCGCCCGGCCATCGCGGGTTCGGAGGATTCGCTCCGTAACCGATGAGATCGCGTGGTTGAGCGTTCACGTTCGCATCATTCGACAAGCGCGTTCAGAGCCTCCGGGGTGTCGATATCGAGGTAGGCGCCGAGGTCGTCCATCTCGAGCTGCAGGCGCAGCAGCGACGGATCGTCGCGGAGCAGTTGGAGCGTGTCGCCGCGCGGTAAAGACGCGATCTTGCGCCGCGCCGCAACCGAAAGGAAGACGGGATGCCCCGGCTCGTCGGCGCGGATCGGATAGACCACGTCGGCCTCGCCGGCACGTTCGCAGATCGCGCGAATCAGCGCGGCGCTCGCCAGCGGTTTGTCGGCGAGCAGTAGGACGATCGAGGATTCGGGGTCGAGGGCGGCGTCGGCCAGGGCCAGCGAGTGCGACATCCCGAGGTTGGGCGCATCGTTGACGCAGACGGCCGCATGGCCGTTTCCCGCCAGCGCGTGGGCGACGTCGGGGCCGGCGACCACCAGCGGGTTCCATTCACGCGCAGCCTCGATCGTATGCTCGACCATCAGCTTACCTCGAAACGGAAGAAGCAGTTTCTGCGTGCCCATGCGGCGCGACTGGCCGGCCGCGAGGATAACGGCGCGGACGCTCACGGCCGGTTTTCGAGCATCCGGGTGATGGCACCGGTGAGAAGATAGAGCATCGGAACGTACTCCCCGTGCCGCAGGAGCGCAATGGCTTGCGCGCGGCCTTGGTGAACTTCCGAGATATGTGGAAACAGTACCTCCAACCGGGGACGCTCGCGGAGGCGCTCGGTCTCTTGGAGGAGCGGGACGAACGCAGGCGCATCGTGGCCGGCGGAACCGATATCCTCGTCGAATTGCAGCGCGGAGGCAAGCCGGCCGATACGCTGCTGGACATCACGAAGATCGAGGGTTTGCGCTACGTGCGCGTGGAGGGCGACGAGATCGCGATCGGCGGTTTGGCCACCCACAACGATATTCTGGCCTCGCCCGGCTGCGTGACGTACGCGTTGCCGCTGGTGCAGGCGTGCGCCGAGATCGGTGCCCCACAGATTCGCGCACGCGGCACGGTCGCCGGGAATCTTCTCACCGCGTCGCCGGCCAACGACACGATCGCGCCACTGGTGGCGCTGCGCGCCTCGGTGACGCTGCGCAGCCGTTCGGGAACGAGGAGCGTCCCAATCGACGCGTTCTTCGAGGGGTTCCGCAAAACGGTCGTCCGGCCCGATGAACTGCTGACGGAGATTCGTTTCAAGAAGTTGCAGAGCGGGCGGCGCGGATTGTTCTTGAAGCTCGGCTTGCGCCGCGCGCAGGCTATCTCCGTCATCGACGTTGCTTTCGTCGTGCGATTCGACGGAGACGTCGTGCGCGAAGCCGATATCGCGCTTGGCTGCCTGGCACCGACCGTCGTCCACGCGGCGAGCGCGCAAGCGTATCTGCGCGGTAAGCGTCTGGATGCGCCGGTACGCGAAGAAGCCGCGCGCCGCGCCTGCGAGGATGCCTCCCCTATCGACGATCTGCGTGGATCGGCACGCTACCGTGCGACGACGCTGGCCGTCTTCATCGCCGACGGTCTGCAGCGCATCGCCGAGGATCGCTGCGCCGACGGTCTGCAACTGCCACCGGTCCTGCTCGATACGGGTGAGGTGTCGCCGGCGCCGCACGCTCCGTTCGCGGGAACGATCGAGACGGTCGTCAACGGGCAGCCTATGAAGATCGAGGGAGCGGAGTGCAAGACGCTCCTCGAAGCCCTGCGCGAGAACGCGCATCTCACCGGCGCGAAAGAAGGCTGCGCCGAAGGCGAGTGCGGCGCGTGCACCGTGTGGCTCGACGGCCGCGCGGTGATGTCGTGTTTGGTGCCGGCTCCGCAGGCTCACGGCTGCGCCGTGACCACGATCGAGGGCCTGGCTGCCGGCGATCGCCTGCATCCGCTTCAACAGGCGTATATCGACCGCGGAGCGGTGCAGTGCGGCTTCTGCATTCCGGGGATGCTCATGGCCGGCGCGAAGCTGCTGGCGGAGCATCCGCATCCGACGCTGCTGCAGCACCAAACGGCGATCAGCGGGAATATCTGCCGCTGTACCGGCTATCGAAAGATTCTCGACGCGATGATCGAGGCGAGCGAACGGATCGCCCCGCAGGCTGAGACGATGCGCGTATGACCCTGCTCGGCAAGCGCTTGGCGCGGCCCGACGCGCTCGAGAAGGTGACCGGCGCCGCGCGGTACCCCGCCGATATCGTGCGCGCTGACATGCTGCGTTTGAAGGTCGTCTTCGCGCAGCGGGCGCACGCGCGCGTCCTCTCGATAGAGAGTGCGGAGGCGTTGGCGGTGCCCGGCGTGGTCTGCGTCTTGACCGCCCGCGACGTACCGTACAATCGCTACGGACTCGTCGAGGAGGACCAACCCGTGCTCTGCGACGGCGTCGTGCGGTACTGGGGCGACAAAGTCGCGCTGGTCGTTGCGGAGAACGTGCGCGCGGCGGAGCTCGGGGCGCAATGCGTGCGAGTCGCCTATGAGGATCTACCGGCCGTGACCGATGCGCGCGCGGGCATGGCGCGGGACGCCCAGCTCGTACACGCGCAGCGGGCGGACAACGTCCTCAAGCACGTTCGCATTCGCAAGGGTGACGTGGAGCGCGCATTTGCCTCGGCGCACGTCGTACTCGAAGGCGAGTTCGAAACGTCCTGGCAAGAGCATGCCTATCTGCAGCCCGACGCCGGAGTCGCGTACTACGAAGATGGAACGCTCGTCGTCGAAACGTCCGGACAGTGGCTGCACGAAGACCGCAAGCAACTCGCCAAGATGCTGGGGCTCGCACCGGAAGAAGTCGTCGTCCGTTATGCGAAGATCGGCGGCGCTTTCGGGGGCCGCGAAGACTTGAGCGTGCAGACGCTGCTCGCGCTTGCGACTTGGAAGCTGCGGCGGCCCACGGCGATCGTCTGGAACCGCGAGGAGTCGATCGCCGGGCACCACAAGCGCCATCCGTTCTGGATTCGCGCGAAGTGGGGCGCGGCGCGCGACGGCCGCATCGTAGCCGCGCAGACCGAACTGGTTGCCGACGGCGGCGCCTACGCATCGACCAGCGCCGAGGTGCTCAAAGGCGCGACGCTCTTTGCAACGAGCACCTACGAAATCGAGAACGTCGCTTCCGACGGCTATGCGGTTTACACCAACAACGTGCCTAGCGGCGCGTTCCGCGGCTTTGGCGCGCCGCAGGCCCACTTCGCAGCGGAGTGCATGGTGACGCGCCTCGCGCACGCACTCGATCTCGATCCGGTCGAGATTCGCCGGCGTAACGTCTATCGCGAAGGCAGCATCGAGCCGACGCAGCATCCGCTGCCGGCCGGCGTGAGCGCGGCGGCGGTGCTGGAGCGCTGCGTCGAAGAGGCGCGCGCGCGAATGGACTACGGCATGCCGGATCTGCGGCCGCGCACCCATCTGCGCCGCGGCGTCGGCATCGCTTCGGGCATCAAGAACGTCGGCTACTCGTTTGGATTTCCCGAGCAGGCGACGGCCACGGTGGAACTCTTCGGAGAGCGCGAGATCGAGCGCGCAATCGTGCGCGTCGGGGCGGCCGACGTCGGTCAGGGCGCACACGCCGCACTACGGCAGATCGCGGCGGAGACGCTCGGCCTGCCGCCGCACGCGGTGCGGATGATCACCGACGACAGCGCTCGAGCGCCCGATGCCGGAAGTGCCTCGGCATCGCGCATGACTTTCATGGGCGGGCGCGCCGTCAAAGACGCGGCCGATGCGGCGAAAGCGAAGTTTCCGGGACCCGATGCAAGGGCCACCGTCCAGTTTCGGCCGCCCGCGACGACCGCGCTCGATCCGCAGACCACTGCCGGGAGGCCGAATTACTCGTACGGTTACGTCTCGCAGGCAGTCGAAGTCGAGGTCGATACGCGCACGGGGCAACTCCGCATTCTGAAGATCGTCAGCGCGCACGACGTCGGCCGGGCCATCGACGAGCAACTCGTCGAGGGGCAGATCGAAGGCTGTTTGGCGCAAGCCGTCGGATACGTGCTGACCGAGCATCTGCAATTGCGCGACGGGAAAATTCTCACGCCGCATTTCAGCACGTATCTACTGCCGACGACGCTCGACATGCCGACGCAGGTGTATCCGGTGCTGCTGGAACTGGCCGATCCGAACGGGCCGTTCGGCGCGCGCGGCGTCGCCGAGATGCCGTTAGTTCCGTTTGCCGGCGCGGTCGCGAACGCAATCTACGCGGCCACCGGCGCGTGGGTCACGCAGCTGCCCATGACCCCGGAGCGCGTGCTCGACGCGTTGAACGCCTCAACGCAACTCGTCGCGCAGGAGCGCCCGCGCGATCCGGTTATGCCGCTCGATCAGCACCGGTAGATCGACGTCGACGAAGGCGCCGCCCGAGATGCGCACGCGTCCGTCGATCATGCTGAAATCCACGTCACCCGGCCGGCAGAAGAGCAGGGCCGCGAGCGGATCGTGGACGGCACCGCCCGCGAGGCCGAGCGCGTTCAATCGGTAGCCGACGATGTCGGCGGCCATGCCGGGTGCGAGCGTGCCGAGGTCGTCGCGTCCCAGGACCGCTGCGCCGCCGCGCGTCGCTAGGCGCAGCACGCCGCGTGCCGTCGTTGCGGCGGGATCCCCGCCGACTCGCTGCAGCAGCAGCGCCTGACGCGCTTCGTCGAGCATCGACGACGCATCGTTTGAAGCCGAGCCATCGACGCCCAGAGCGACGCGCGCGCCGGCTGCGACGAGCGCGCGCAGCGGCGCGATACCGGATCCCAGCCGCATGTTCGACGAGGGGCAGTGCGCGACGCCCGTGTGCGTGGCTCCCAGCCGCGCGATATCGGCCGGTGCGGGATGCACCGCATGGGCGTGCCATACGTCGTTCCCAACCCAGCCGAGCGACTCGGCGAGCTCCACCGGGCGCAGTCCATAGCGCGCGAGGCAATAGCGCTCTTCGTCGAGCGTTTCGGCCAAGTGCGTGTGCACGTGCACGCCGCGGGTGCGCGCGAGCGCCACGCTCTCGCGCATGAGTTCGGGCGATACGGAGAACGGGGAGCACGGTGCGAGCGCGACGCGCGTCATCGCATATCGCGACGGATCGTGATAGAGTTCGATCGCGCGCTGCGAATCTTGGAGGATGAAGCGTTCGTCTTCGACCAGCGAATCGGGCGGCAAGCCGCCCTTCGATTCGCCGAGCGACATCGAACCCCGCGTCGCGTGGAAGCGCATGCCCATCTCGCGGGCTGCTTCGATCTGATCGTCGATGCGCGCTCCGTTCGGCCAGACGTAGGCGTGATCGCTCGTGGTCGTACAGCCGGAGAGCATGAGCTCCGCCATCGCCGTCGCCGTCGATACGCGGATCGCCTCGGGCGTCAGGCGAGCCCAGATCGGGTAGAGCCGCGAGAGCCAAGCGAAGAGCCCCGCGTCTTGCGTCCCCGGCACGCTGCGCGTAAGCGTCTGGAAGAAATGATGGTGCGTGTTGATCAGGCCCGGCAGCAGAATGCGTTCGCGCGCGTCGACGACCATATCGGCGGTCTGCGGTAAATCTGCGGAGTGGCCGACCCGTTCGATGACGCGATCTCGGACGAATACCGCCCCATCGGCGAAGGTCGTTTCTTCGTCGTCGAAGGTAGCCACGAGCGCGGCGTTGCGGATCAGCGTGGTGCTCACGCCGGTCACTGTACAATCGCGTACGCGAAATACCTTTACCGGGCTACTATCATCGCGGCAGCACGTCTGAGAGTTCGATGCGCGTGCCGTCGGTCCGCAGCATCACCGCGCCGTCTTCGTCGGTGCGGTAGACGCGGATGCCGAAGCGCTGCAGCGTGGCGAGCGTCTGCGGTGCCGGGTGGCCGAAAAGATTGTGGCGCCCGACCGAGACGATCGCGTATCGAGGCTGCACCGCGGCGATAAAGGCCGGAGACGAACTGTACGCCGACCCGTGGTGGCCGACTTTGAGCACCGCCGCGTGGAGGTCAACGCCTTCGGATAGGAAGCGTCTCTCGGCCGCAACGCCGGCGTCTCCGGTAAAGAGCATGCGAAAATTCCGGTACTGCAGCACAAAGGCAATCGAGTTATCGTTGATCTCGTTGGAACCGGTGATGAAAGGGAGCGATGGCCCTATGAAGCGCAGGGTGACGCCGTCGTCGGTGCGCCAGACGTCACCGGCCCGGGGATACGCGATCGGAATGCGTTCTGCGCGTGCAGTCGCTATCGCGTCGTTGTAGGCAAAGCCGCCGTAACGCTGGCCGCCGTCTGCGACCTCGCCGGTGCCCAGCGCGCGCAGCACGGGTGCGACTCCACCGGCGTGGTCGCCGTGAGGGTGCGAGATAACGATCGCATCGAGGTAGTGGATGCCGTGCCGGAGCAAGAACGGCACCACGATGCGCTCGCCGATGCGTTGCGCGGTCGAGCCGCCGGCCGATTGCGGCCCGCGCTCCAAGCGTCCGCCGGCATCGACCAGCAGCACGTGACCGCGCGGCGTTTGTATGACCAAAGAATCCGCTTGCCCGACGTCGAGTGCCGTTACGTGCAGGTCGCGGTCGATCGCGCGCGGCGGTTCTAGTACGAGGCAGACGCTGACGAGCAGGAGCGCGAGCGCGGCGGTGCGCCCGCCTCGCGCCCATAGCCACGCTGCTGCCACGACGGCCGCATCGTACGCGGCGATCGTCCAAAGCGGCGGCGGTGTCATAACGATGCGAGCGCCGGGCAGCGCGGCAATGGCGTGCACGCTCGCGACCATCCAGGCGAGCAGCCAGCCGTTGAGATTTGCGCAGGCCTGCGCGAGCGGTGCCGACGCGGCGAGTGCCAGCTGTGCGAAACCGAGCAGCATCGTAACCCCTACGCACGGGACGACCGCGAGGTTTGCGACGACCGCATATGGTGCGAAGAACAAGAACGTCGCGGCCGTCAGCGGCCACGTGCCGAGTTGCGTCGCGATCGTCAGCGTTATCGCTTCGCGAAGGCGATGCGGGAGCGCGACGAGCCCGGCCAGCGCGGTTTCGATTGCGCCGGCGGTAACGACGATGGCGCCCACGCACGAAAACGAGAGGGCGAACGAAGCGCTCGTAACGGAGAGCGGGTCGAAAAGCGCGACGACGCTCGCGGCCGCCGCGAGTGCGTTGAACGATAACGTCCGCGCCCCGAAGGCGCGCGCCGCCAACGCGAATGCGATCATGGTGGCTGCGCGCATCGCCGGTACGTGCATGCCGCTGAAATACGCATAGCCCAAGACTACGAGAACCGCGAGCGCGCAGGCCGGGATCCGCGGCACGCGCAGCGCTCCGAGCAGCGCGACGAGCAGTGCCGCGACGACGCCTAAGTGCAGCCCGGCGGTCACCAAGACGTGAACGGTACCGGTTCTCTGGAACTCGGCCTGTAGGTCGGGTGCCAGCGAACCGCGCTCGCCCCACAACTCTCCGGCGAGAATCGAGGCGGACGGTTCGGGAAGTCGCGCGCGTAATTGAGCGAGCGCCCACGCGTGAATCCGCGCCAGCACGATGCCCGGCGTAGCCGGCGCCGGCGGAAGCGTTGCGAGAACCCGGCCGCGCGCGACCTGCGCTAAGACGCCGCGCTCGTTTTCGATCGCCCGTTCGCTCGGATCGCCGGGATTGCGCGGCCCGTCGAACGGCTCTACGCGGCCGCGTAGCAGCAAGTGCGCCCCCAGTGCCGGCGGCGCTCCCGTAGAGAGGAC
>JAJXWN010000032.1 GCA_021781595.1 bacterium
CCGATCTCAACGTACAGAATGCCTTCATGGTGCTCAAGATCGCCGCGATCGGCGGACTGATCGCGGTCGGTCTCTTCGCGCATCCTTCGACCGCGGCGGCGATTCCCGTTAGCGGATTCAACACGCAGTTTCAACTGCTCGTAGTGCTCGGCGCCGCGATGATTCCGGTACTCTTCTCGTACAGCGGCTGGCAGACGTCGAGCTTCATGACGGCCGAGCTCAAAAACCCCGCCAAGACGCTACCGCTCGGCATGATCTGGGGTGTGACCGGCGTCGTGGCGCTCTATCTACTCGTCAACCTCGTCAGTCTGCACGTTTTGGGCGCGACCGGCCTGATGCGCACGAATACCCCCGCGTCGGCCGTCATGACGATCGCGCTGGGCCCGATGGGCGGACGCTTGATAGCGATCGCCGTCGCTCTCTCGACGCTCGGCTTCCTCAGCAATCAGATCCTCACGTCGCCGCGCGTCTACTACGCGATGGCGCAGGACCGCGTCTTTTTCAAACAGGTAGCGTGGGTGCATCCTAAGACGCGCGTGCCGGTCGTCGCCATCGTACTGCAGGGCATCTTCGCGATCGCCATCGCTCTCTCGGGCAGGTACGATCAAATTCTGAACTACGTCACGTCCGTCGACTACGTCTTCTTCACCTTAGCAGCCGTCGCGCTGTTCGTCTTCCGCCGCCGTGATGCGAGCGACGGCACCGACTCGGCCGTCGGTTACAAGGTTCCCGGGCACCCCGTCTCGACCGCGGTCTTCCTGTTCATCGCGGCAGCGGTGGTGCTCGATACCTGGATCGCCTACCCGTCGAACAGCCTTATCGGCTTAGGAATCCTCCTGACAGCGATTCCGATCTACTTCATCTGGGCACGCCTACCCGCCCGCGCGATCTCCGACCCCCCGAACCCCTAGCAACCTGCTAGCGCGCAGCGCGTCGCAAATGCGGTTGGGGCCGAAGGCCGGGGGCCCCGGCGGCTCTGCCGGCGGGGGGCGCGGAGCGCGCAGCGCGGATGCGCCATTTTCAGCGATAGAAGAGCAGTATCTGGCCGGAGCGGGTCACGTGCACGGCGACGAATTGTTCGACGGTGAGCGGCGGCTTCTGCGCCTTCAAGAACGTGGGCACCAGCGTGGTAACGCCATCGTCGTCCATAAAGGTCGTGTGGCTGAGCGTTTCGTGGAAGCCGCTGATGTGTTCCGCGTCCGTCTTGAGTTCGCGCCGGAAGGTTGCTTCGTCAGCCGGAGCGAGCACCGTCGCAACGTCGACGATTTGAAGATCTGATTGGGTTAAGTTGCCCATCATCCCGCGGAACTTTGCCAACTCCGCACTCATGTTTTTCAGAGCGCCCAGAAGTTGGCTCGACGTAGCAGCAGGTTGGGTTGCTGCGGCGGCCGGCATTCGGGATCCGAGCATCGAGAGAGATCCGGCAAGCAGCAACGCCGCCAGCGCCTGTCGCATGCGCATAGAATCATTGCCTCCTTATGGTTGCTCCATTGTAGCAAATTAACGGCGCCGCGGTTGAGAAAAACCCCGGCGGTTTCCCGCCGGGGCCGTTGCGTTGCTCTCGGGCGAGAGCGATTACATCATGTCGTATCCGCCCATGCCGCCGCCGGGCATCGCCGGCTCTTTCTTCGGCTCAGGCTTGTCGGCGACGAGCGTCTCGGTCGTCAGGATCAGCGCGCCGATCGAGGCGGCGTTTTGGAGCGCCGAGCGCGTCACCTTGAACGGCTCGACGATGCCGGCCTTGAACATGTCGACGATCTCACCGCTCATGGCGTCGAAGCCCTTCGGGGCCTGCTCCACCTTAACGCGGTTGACTTCGACCGAACCTTCGTAACCCGCGTTGAACGCGATCTGGCGAAGGGGCTCTTCGAGCGCCTTGCGGATGATCTCGATGCCGATCTTCTCGTCGGCCCACGTGTTGGCGTGTCCGTTCGTCGTCGGCGGCGTGTACTTCGCGATCGCCTTGATCGCGTGTACCAGGGAGCTGCCGCCGCCCGGAATCATGCCTTCCTGCACCGCCGCGCGCGTCGCGGAGAGCGCGTCTTCGATGCGATGCTTCTTCTCTTTGAGCTCGGTCTCGGTCGCGGCGCCGACTTGGATGACCGCAACACCGCCCGACAACTTGGCCAGGCGCTCTTGCAGCTTCTCGCGATCGAAGTCGCTGTCCGTCTCTTCAACCTGCCGCTTGATCATCTCGATGCGGCCCTTGATCTCTTCTGGCTTGCCGTGACCGTCGACGATCGTGGTCTCTTCCTTCGTGATCTTGACCGTCTTGGCGCGGCCCAGCTGATCCGGCGTTACCTTATCGAGCTTGAGGCCGAGCTCTTCGGAGATCACGGTCGCTCCGCTGAGCGCGGCGATGTCCTTGAGCATCTCCTTGCGGCGGTCGCCGAAGCCCGGAGCTTTGACCGCAACGGTCGTAAACGTGCCGCGCAGTTTGTTGACGACGAGCGTCGCGAGCGCTTCGCCTTCGACATCCTCCGCGATGATGAGCAGCGGTTTTTGCATCTGAACGATCTTCTCGAGGACGGGCAGGATGTCGGCGATCGCCGAGATCTTGCGCTCGGTCACGAGAATGTACGGATCGGTGAGTACCGCTTCCATACGCTCGCTGTCAGTCACCATGTACGGCGAGATGTAGCCCTTGTCGAACTGCATGCCGTCTTTGGTCTCGACTTCGGTCTTCATCGATTTCGACTCTTCGACCGTGATGACGCCGTCTTTACCGACCTTCTCCATCGCTTCGGAGACGAGGTCGCCGATCTCTTTGTCGTTGGCCGAGATCGAGGCGACTTGAGCGATCTTCTCTTTGGTGTCGACTTTCTGAACGAACTTTTCCATCTCGCCGATGGTGATCTCGACGGCTTTCTCGATGCCGCGCTTGATCAGCAGCGGGTTCGAGCCGGCCGTGACGTTGCGCAACCCTTCGCGGATGATCGCTTGTGCGAGCACCGTCGCGGTGGTCGTGCCGTCGCCAGCGATGTCGTTGGTCTTGGAGGCGACTTCCTTGACGAGCTGGGCGCCCATGTTCTCGAACGGGTCGGCCAGTTCGATCTCCTTGGCGATGGTTACGCCGTCGTTCGTAATCGTCGGCGATCCGAATTTCTTGTCGAGGACGACGTTGCGTCCTTTGGGGCCGAGGGTCACTTTGACCGCATCGGCGAGCATGTTCGCTCCGCGCTCTAGCGCGCGGCGGGCGTTTTCGTCGAATACGAGTTGTTTAGCAGCCATGATGTTCTTTCAAACTCCTTCAAACGCCAGCCGGAACTTTGTCAACGATGGCGAGGACATCTTTTTCGGAAATGATAAGGTAGTCGGTGCCGTCAACTTTGACTTCGCTACCCGAGTACTTGGAATAGATCACGCGGTCGCCGACGTTCACGCTCATCGGGAGCGCCGTCCCATTCTCGAGTATGCGACCCGTCCCCACCGCGCGGACCATGCCCTCTTGCGGCTTCTCCTTAGCGGTGTCGGGCAGGAACACGCCACCGGCGCTCTTGTCTTGCTGCTCGACGTGCTCGACGACCACGCGGTCGCCCAACGGCTTGAGATTCACGGAAAACCTCCAGAAATATGGTGTGCTGATACGGCCAGCTCGAACGTTCGGCAGCCGGTGCCCCGAGCTTGGCGAGGGGTCTCCGGCGGGCTAGCACTCATAACAGTGGAGTGCTAGCGTTGCATATTTTAGCAGACCTTGGAGGAGAGTGCAAGCAGGGAAGGGCGTGCCTCAAGCCGGGGATTCCGTACCCCGGCGGCGGATATCAGGCACATGAACCGTCGTGCTCTCCTCGCCACACTCGGCGCTGCTCCGCTGACCGGCCTGATGGCGGCGCGGCCCGCTGCCCCGACCCCTCTTCCAGATTCTGCCGAACCACCGGGAACGACCATCTTCGCGCCGTTCGAGAGCGCACCGTACCCCGACCCAAGCCGCTCCCACGGGTACGATTATGAGGGCGTGCACTACGGAGCCGCCGCTCACTATAGCGATTCGACCGTCGCCCTCTACGTGCCGCCCGGCTTTCGGGCCGGCGCCGCGACGGACTTCGTCGTCCACTTCCACGGATGGCGCAACGACGTGGCCCACGTGCTAGTGCGCTACAGGCTGCGCGAGCAACTCCTGGCGAGCGGCCTCAACGCCATCCTCGTCGTGCCCCAGGGACCCAAAGACGCCCCCGACTCCGGTTTCGGCAAACTGGAGCTCGACGACGACGGATTCTCGCGCTTCATGCACGACGTCGCCCATTTCCTCGTAGGGCGCGGCATCCTTCGCGCACCCGTAATCGGCCGTATCGCGCTGACGGCGCATAGCGGCGGCTACGGAGGCGCGGGCGGCGTCCTAACGCGCGGCGGGATGAACGCGCTGGTCAGCGACGTGCTGCTCTTCGATGCGGCGTACGGCTACTACGACGCATTCGCCGGCTGGGCGGCCTCGGCGCAGCAGAACCACTTGTTGAGCCTCTTCACGCACGACACCAGTACCGGCAATGCCGCTCTAATGGGTATGCTTCAGGCGCCGCACCCGAACATCTTCGTCTTTCTCGCGCACCGGATGACGCTTGCGGCGCTGCAGACGCGCGCGCCGACGTTCGTGCTGACGACCCAGGTGGCACACGACGAGCTGTTGCAGCAGCGCGACTGGTACGCCCTGTTCCTGCGCACGACGGCCTTGAGCCGGACGCCCGCATCATGATCGGCGTCACGAAACCTTCCTGGGGCCGCATCCTCGCGCAGGGCGCCGTCGCCGGAATCGCCGGCGGTATCCTTATCGATGCGTTTCTTTACGTCACGTCCGTGCTGCCGCAGCACGGCAGCATGCTCGCGGTGTGGACCTGGATTGCATCGACGGCCGTCGGCAAGGTCGCCTTCACTTCGCCGCAGTACGCGTGGCTCGGCTTGCTGATGCACGCCGCGGTCAGCATCGGGTGGGCGACGGGCTATGCCTACCTGGCGCATTCGCGCTCCTCGATCAACGCGCACGCGGCGATCTCGGGCATCGTATTCGGAGCGGTCGTCTACGTTGTCATGCAGATCGTCCTGCTCGGCGACAATGCCTTCAGCATACCGACGATGTGGGAGTTTGCCGACGCTCTGGTCGCGCATTGCATCTTCTTCGGTCTGCCGGTCGCGCTGACGGTACGGTCGCAGATGCGGGCCTACGGCGCACGAGCGTAGCGTGTTCGGCACGGTTCGCATATCGCTCGCCGCGCTGCATCACAACGCCCGCGCGCTGCAGAACCTCGTGCGCCCGTCGAGGGTCGCCTTCGTCGTCAAGAGCAACGCTTACGGCCACGGCCTCGTCGAGACTGCGCTCGCGGTAGAAGGGTACGCCTCGCACTTGTGCGTCTATGCGTTGGAAGAGGCGCTCGCGCTGCGCGACGGGGGCATTACGCGCCCGATCGTCGTGCTGGGCCCGATCGCGCCGAACGACCTGGATACCGCGCTCGCAGCCGGTTTGGAAGCCGCGCTCTGGGATACCGGATCCTACGCGCGGCAGCTGGCACGCGCCGCGCGCCGGCGGGCCTCTCCGTTCGGCGTGCACGTGAAAGTGAACACCGGCATCGCTCGGCTGGGATTGGAACCGCACGATGCGGTCGACGCGATCGAGGACTACGCACGCGTCCCGGAGCTCGCGCTCGCGGGCGTGTTCTCGCACTTCGCCTCGGCCGAAGAGTTGGACTCTCCGTTCACGCTCGCGCAGCTCGAACGCTTGCAAGGCGTGCTCGACCGCATCGAACCTCTCCTGCGCGAACGCGAGATTCGCCCGATCCGGCACATCGCGGCCTCGGCGGCGGCGATGCTTTGGCCGCAGACGCGCTTGGATATGTCGCGCATCGGCATCGCGCTCTACGGGCTGTGGCCCTCGCCGCAGACGCACGAAGCGATGGCGGTGAGCGGATTCGAGCTGCGGCCGGCGCTAAGTTACGCGAGCACGCTCGTTGCCGAGCGCGAAGTAGAAACGGGAACGTCCGTCGGCTACGGTTCGACCTTCCATGCGCCGCGCCGGATGCGCCTCGGCGTGGTCCCCGCCGGCTACGCCGACGGCATTCCGCGCCTGCTCTCCAATCGCGGGGCGTTCGTCGTCGACGGCGCGCGCTGCCCGATCGTCGGACGCGTCGCTATGAATATGACGACGATCGATCTCACCAACGCGCCAAACGCGCACCCGGGGAGCGCCGTCACGCTCATCGGCACCGACGGCGGCGCATCGGTAGGCGCCGGCGACTGGGCCGGGTGGGCCGAGACCATCGATTACGAGATCGTGACCCGCATACCGCCGGAGATTCCGCGCGTCTACGCGCAGGCGTGACGGCTTCGCTTGCACGTTACGCGACGGCGGCGATCGCCTCCGCCAGTTCCATCGTACCTTCGTAGAGCGCGCGCCCAACGACGCACGAGTCCACGCTCGGCGGGGCCTCGCGCCGCAGCCGCTCGAGATCCTCGAGCGTATTCGCGCCGCCGCTGGCGGTGATCGCGATCGGCGCTGCCTTCGCCACCGCGCGCAAGCCGTCTATATCGAAGCCGAGCCCTGTTCCGTCCCGCCGAATTTCGGTGAGGATCGCGCGCTTCACGCCCCATGCGGCGAGGCGTCTTACGAGCGCGTCGCGGCCGATCGCCGCGTTCTCCTGCCAGCCTCGCACGGCCACCAGCTCTCCGCGGGCGTCGATACCGGCGATCGCTCGCTCGCCGAGCGCGCCGACGACGTTCCTGGCGACGCGCTCGTCCTGCGTCAGCAGCGTGCCCAAGATCACGTACGCCGCACCCGCCCGCAGGCGCGCCTTCGCGTGCTCGAGCGTTCGGATGCCTCCGCCCGTCTGCACGGGGACGTCGACGGCGCGGCAGATGCGGGCGATGGCTTCGTGGTTTTCGCCCGAGCCGAAAGCGCCGTCGAGATCGATCGCATGCAGCCGTTCGGCGCCGGCCGCAACGAAGGCTTTGGCCCGTTCAACCGGATCGCCGTCGTATGCAGTCTCGCGTGACGGATCGCCTTGCTGCAGGCGCACGCACCTGCCGCCCCGCAGGTCGATGGCCGGAATCACGAGCACGAAACGGTCTCCGCCGCAGGCTCGAGCATCCGCAAGAAGTTGTCCAGCAATCGCGCTCCGGCGCCACGGCTCTTCTCCGGGTGAAACTGCGTTCCCATGACGTTGCCGCGCGCGACCACCGCAGCAAACCGCTCGCCGTGCGTCGCCGCGCTTACCGTATCGGGGCCGACGAGCGCGCGGTACGAATGTAAGAAATAGGCGTACGCTCCCGCCTCTAATCCAGCGGTGAGCGGATGCGCGGCGACCGGCTCGAGCTCGTTCCAGCCCACGTGCGGGATGCGCGGCGCGCGCTCGAAGCGCGAGATCGTGCCAGGCAAGATTCGCAGGCCCCTGCAAGCGCCGAACTCATCGCTCCCATCGAAGAGAATCTGCATCCCGACGCAGATGCCGAGAAACGGTTTCCCAGCCTCGATCGCCGTCAGAATCGCCCGATCGAGTCCGCGCTCGCGCAACGCGCTCATGGTCGCAGCGAAGGCGCCATCGCCCGGAAAGATTGCCGCGCGTGCGCGCGCCGCCACGGCGGGATCGTCCGTTACGACGTACTTCGCGCCGCGCCTCGAGAGCGCGGCCAAGAGCGAACCGAGATTACCGCCGCCGTAATCGATAACCGCTAACACGCTAGAAGAGCCGTACGACGGGAGCCAGGATATCCCGGCGAACGCCGCCGCGGGCCTCGGCGATCTGCAACCGCTTGTGCGTTCCGGGGACCCCCCGCAAGAGCTCGTGCACGCGCGCGAGGGACGCACCGTCAACGCCGGTGCCGTCGACCGCGAGCAGCCGCGCGCCGGCCAGCGCCGCACGCGGCATCGAGAACGCCGCTCCCGGCAACGCCGCAGCGATCGTGTACCCGCCGTCGAAACCGGGCGTCAGCGTAACCGGCACGATCTCGAACTGGTGAGCGACGGGGTCGTTGTGAAGCGCAAGCGTGAGCGCGCCGGTGCGGTAGTCCAGCACCATGCTGAAGTTTCGCAGGACGTTCCCGCCTAGCGAACCGGCGACCGGCGCCGCGGTCATCTGGCTCATCCACCTCTCGAACGTTCCGATCGGGCGCGAGACCGCGACCACGTCTTGCAACGCGATGCCACCGATGCTCATCTCGCCGACGCGCAGCATCTCGGCGTGCGCCTCCAAAGCGCCGCCGATCATGTTCGCGCTGTCGTATGCGCCCTCGACCGATCTCCACTGCGGATGCGTGGCCTTCAATCGATCTATCGCCGCTTGCGAGAGCATCGTGCAGGAGGCGCCCGTGTCGACGAGCATCCCATAGCGCTCGTCCCCGATCGCGATCTCGACCCGCGGAAAGCCGTAGCGGGCGTCGATGCGCACCGGCACGTCAACCCCGCCGGGCGCCGCTTCGTCGATGCCGAACCGATGCGCCGAGTAGTCGAAGACGATGCGGTGCCCGCGCAGCAGCCGCGCCGGAAAGGCTGCCTGCACGGATAGCCCGGGTTCGACGACCGGAACGTCGGCGACCAGCATCGCCGCACTCCCCGACGGAACGTAGATCTCCGTCGAACCGACCTCCAGGCGTAACGGCGCCAGCGCCTGGGTGCTTCCGTCGCCGCTGCCGACGGGCAGGCCGACGGGAGCCGCTCCCAGCGCGCGCGCGACGGCCCGCGTAACGACGAGATCGCCGCCGCCGGTATCGATGTAACCGAGCACCCCGCGTGCCGCGCCGCCCGGCCCCCGGAGGACGAGATTCACGAGCGGCCGGTTGGCGCGTACTTCCATCGGAAGCCACGCACTCGACGAGGCGCGCCCGCGCGCGCCGCCGAGCGCCAGCGCGCCCGCCCCGGCGAGGAAGGCACCCCGGTGCATCACTCGATGACGCCTTTGGTCGACGGGATCGAACCGTCGCCGCCCGGCGCCTTGGCCATGGCAAACGCGCGCGCAAACGCTTTGAATGCCGCTTCGCAGAGATGGTGCGCGACGTGTCCGCTCATCTGCACCAGGTGCAGCGTGATCTTGGCGTTGTCCGTTACCGCGCGGAAGAACTCCCCGACCATCTCGGTCGGCATCTGCCCGAGGTTCTCACGCAGGAACGAAACGTTAAAGTTCAGATACGAGCGCCCGGAGATGTCGACGCTCGCCGCGACGAGCGCCTCGTCCAGCGGAACGAGCGACCAGCCGAAGCGCGCGATCCCGCGTTTCTCGCCGAGGGCGTCGTAGATCGCCTTGCCGAGCGCGATGCCGACGTCCTCGATCGCGTGATGTTGGTCCATCCCGTCGCCGGCGGCCCGCACCACGAGCCCGCAGCCGGCGTGTTTGGCGAACGCCTCGAGCATATGATCGAGAAAGTCGACGGGCGTGCGCACGTCGATCGGGCCGCCGTCCAGATCGATCGCCAACTCGACCGACGTCTCTTTGGTTGCGCGCGAAACGGTGCCGCGGCGCGGATCGGGCCGCAAGCCGCTCATCCCAGACCCCCCGCCGCGTCACGCTCCAGCGCGTAGCCGATCAGGCGGTCGACGATCGCTTCGTAGCCGATGCCGAGCGCAGCGCATGCGTCCGGAAAGAGGCTCGTCGGCGTAAGGCCCGGCAGCGAGTTTATCTCGAGGACGTAGGGGCGGCCTTCCTTGCTCACGATGAAATCGGTGCGCGAATAGTCGCGCAGCCCGGCCAAACGGTGCAGCGACAGCGCGAGCATCTGCATCCGCGCGGCCAGGTCCTCGTCGATCTGCGCCGGTACGACGTGCGTGCTGCCTCCCTCCGCATACTTTGCATCGTACGAATAAAACTCGTCCTTGAGCGGAACGATCTCGACGACGGGAAGCGCATCCTCGCCGAAGACTGCGCACGTGAACTCCCGGCCGGCGATGTATTCTTCCGCCAGCACCTCGGTATAGTGCCGCGCGGTTTCGAGTACGGCGTGCGTCCAAGCCTCGTGCGTGCGCACGATCGAGATACCCTTCGCGCTCCCTTCGAACCGCGGCTTCAGCACCAGCGGCAGATCGAGCGATCCGGGAAGCAGCGGCAGCGTGCCGCCGGACAGATCGAAGAGATCCCAGGCTGCGGTCGGGAGCCCTTCGGCCGCGAGCAATTTCTTGGTGAGATGCTTGTCCATGGAGAGGGCCGACGACTCGACGCCGCTTCCGGTGTACGGAATGCCGAAGTAGTCGAGCATGCCTTGGATCTGGCCGTCTTCGCCGCCCGCTCCGTGCAGCGCGTTGAAGACGACGTCCGGATCGATTGCGCGTATCGCATCGACGAAGTTCGCGTCGTAATCCAGCGACCGCGCCTCGTAGCCGAGCGTCTGAAGTGCGCGCATCACGCCTGATCCGGTAAGAATCGAGATCTCACGCTCGGAACTGCCGCCGCCCATCACGACGGCGACCCTCGGCTTTCTAGGAGACTGTCGGAGTTGAGCCGTTTTCGGATTTAGTTCCGCATTTTGTTCGGAGACGAGGCGCGAAGACGGAGACGTGCTCAACTCCGACAGCCTCCTAGGAGTTTTCATCGCGAACCAACGTTGTGAGCCTCACCGCAGAGCGTTCTTGAGAGATGAACGTGCCGACTAGGTGCACTTCGAGCACCAATTCCACGCCGAAGCGATCGTAGACCGCCCGCCGCATGCGCGCCAGCAGCGTCGCTACGTCTTCGGCGGTTGCATCCCCGCGATTGTTGATGAAGTTGGCGTGCAAGGCCGAGACTTCGGCCCCGCCCTCACGCCACCCCTTAGCGCCCACCGCTTCGATCAGGCGCGCCGCCTTGTCGCCTTCTGGATTGCGAAAGCACGATCCGGCGTTGGGCTGCGCGATCGGCTGCGTATTCTTGCGGCGTACCAGCCGCTCGCGCATCCGAGCGCGCACCACCGCCTCGTCGCCCCGCTCGAAGCAGAGCGTGACGCGCGAAACGACCGCATCGGCGCCCAGCGTCGTATGCCGGTAGGCGAAGCGAACATCCGCAAGGTGCGGATCGGGCTTGGCCGGCGACTGGACCCAGACTTCGCGCGCGAAATCGCCGATCTCTCGATCGGTCCCTGCATTCATGCGCAACGAGCCGCCGACGGTCCCGGGGATACCCGCGAGCGAATCGACGCCGAGCGCGCCGAACGAAGCGGCCTTGGCCGTCAGAAGCGGCATGGAGGCCGACGAACCCGCTCGCACCACGACGCACTCGTCTTCCAGCGCCACCTCGATCTCGGCAAAGCTTCCCGCGAGGCGAAGCACGAGTCCGCGAATCCCGCCGTCGCCGACGAGCAGATTGCTGCCGCTTCCGAGAACGAACCACGGCACGCCGCGCCGCAGGCAGAACCGCATGACGTCCGCGAGCTGCCCCTGGTCTTCGAGCGCGATGCAGGCATCGGCGGGGCCGCCGATCTTCCACGAGGTGTACGGAGCGATCGGTTCGTGGAAACGCACGCGATCGCCGCAGAGCGCGCGGAGCGCTTCGCAGTCGGTCGCCGCGAGGAGGCTCTCCGAAGCGCCGGCGGCGACCGTCACGAGGCCGCGCTCCGCGTGCCGAGCGCCTGCACCGCGCGTGCGAGATCCTTGGCGGCGCGCGTGATGCTTCCCGCGCCGAGCATGAGGACGAGCGCGCCCGCAGGTACGTCGCGAAGCAACGGTTCGACGGCGTCGTCGACTCGCTCGACGTACCGCACGCGCGTGCCGAATGCGCGCAGCGGTTCGCCGATCGAGCGTGCGTTGACGCCGGGTATCGGCGGCTCCGAAGCTGCATACACCGGCGTGAGGTACACTTCGTCGGCACCGCGCAGCGCATCGGCGAACGCCGAAGCGAGGTATTCCGTGCGCGTGTAACGGTGCGGTTGAAACGCGACGACGATCGGCCCGCCGTAGTACTGGCGCGCCGCGGCGATCGTCGCGCGCACGGCGGTAGGATGGTGCGCGTAGTCGTCGACGACCGTCATTCGCTCCGAACGTGCCAGGATCTCGAAGCGTCTGCGAACGCCCGAGAAGCCGAGCAGCGCGTGCGCGATTCTCGCAAACGGGATCTCGAGTTCGCGACCGACCGTAATGGCCGCCAGAGCGTTGGCCACGTTGATCGCACCCGGGACTCTTATCTCGACCGTTCCGAGGTTAGCGGATCCCGCGAGCACGTCGAACGTCGCGCCGAGGTTCGCATATCGCACGTTCGCGGGGCGCACGTGCGCCGCCGGGGAGAAGCCGAAGGTAACGGTGCGCGAGCGCCGCGGCAGAGCGGCGAGCGCGGCACTCGCGGGACAGTCGCCACCGACGACCGACAGACCGTTGCCGGGGATCTTCTCCAAGAACGCCTCGAAGGCACGGGCGAGTTTCGGAAGGTCTTCGTCGGATGCGAGATGATCGTTCTCGACGTTGGTCACCACGGCGACGGCCGGATCGAGCAGCGCGAACGAGCCGTCCGATTCGTCGGCCTCCGTTAGAAACCATGGCGACGCGCCATCGTGGGCGTTGGTGTTGGTGTCGATCGCAATTCCGCCGAGCACGAGACTCGCATCGACGTTTCCGCCGCGTAAGACGGCCGCGGTCATCGCCGTGGTCGTGGTCTTTCCGTGCGTGCCGCAGATCGCTATGCCGCGCTGGCCCCGCATCAGCTCCGCCAGCATCTCGCCGCGCCGGACGATCGGAATGCCGCACGCCAGCGCGGTGCGGTACTCGGGATTCGCCGGATCGATGGCGGAGCTCACCACCAGCGCGCGCGCGCCGTTCACGTTCGCTTCGGCATGCCCGATCGTCACCCGGGCGCCCGCCGCACGCAAATCGTCGAGCAGCATGGAATCGACGAGGTCGGAGCCGGATATGCGTTCGCCGCGACCAAGTAAGATGCGCGCGATCGCGCTCATTCCGATTCCGCCGATACCGACGAAGTGCAGCGTCCCCGATTCCATTAGACCGGCTTCTTTCGCGATAGCAAGCCGTCTATCCGTGCGACGATCGCCGCAACCGGATCGCCCGGCGCGAGGGAACGGGCGGCGGCGCGCATCGCCGCCAAGCGCGCCGGATCCATCGCATCCCGCAGCGTCCACCAGAGGCTGTCGGCATTCAACTCCCGATCGGCCAGCACTACGGCCGCGCCGGCCGCCTCGAAAGCACGCGCGTTGGCCGTCTGATGGTCCTCGGCAGCGAAGGGGTAGGGCACCAGCACCGCGGGCATACCGAGAGCCGCGAGCTCGCCGAGGGTCGAGGCTCCGGCTCGCGATAGTACGAGGTCGCACGCCGCATATGCGTCGGCGAGGTCCGCCAGATATGCGACGAGGACGAGGCGGTTGTCGCCGAACGGCTCGCGCTCCTCGGCGAGCATGTACGTGTAATCGCGCTCGCCGCTGACGTGCAGCACCTGCCAGTCGCGCGGCAGCCCGCGCCGCGTGACGAGGGCCGCAACCGCTTCGTTGATCGACCGCGCGCCTTGGCTGCCGCCGATAGCCAGGATGGTCCGGCGGTTGGGATCGAGCCCGAGCCGGCGCGCCGCTTCTATCCGGTTGGTGCGCTGCAGAACGCGCGCGCGTACCGGAACGCCCGTCCGCACGTACTTGCGGGCGATCGACCCGCGGGAGCCGGGAACTTGTGCGTAGGCGCCCCAAACCTCGTCGACCAGCGGCGCCAGAAGGCGATTGGTCAAGCCGGGCCGCACGTTGGGTTCCAACAGCGCAAGGCGCGCGTGAATCCGCCGCACCGCCCGAAGCCCGCGCGCGGCCGCCATTACCGGAAAGCAGACGTAGCCTCCGGTCGCAATGACGATGTCGGGCTTCGCCGCTGCGAGCAGGCGCGCGGCCTGCATCATGCCGATTGCGTTTGCACCGAACGTGCGCAGCGTGTCGAGTGAGGCGCCGCGCGCGAGCGGCCGGCTCGAGATCGCATCGAAAGCATAACCCGCCTGCGGCACGAGGTTCGCCTCCGGACGATCGGCGGCACCGATGAATAGCACGGTGGCGCGGCCCGCCAGCGCGTCGGCCACGGCGACGGCCGGATAGACGTGCCCGCCGGTGCCGCCCGCAGCGAAGACGACGTTCACGGTTACAGGTCGACGCGCCGGC
>JAJXWN010000246.1 GCA_021781595.1 bacterium
CGGCGCAACGATGTTCCCGTCGACGTTCTGCGCCGAACTGATCTTGAGGCCGACCGAACCTTCGCCTTCGCGAATGTAATCGCGGTCGCGCTCGCCGTCGCTTGCCGTGCGTCCCTTCAGGCGCGAGACTGCACGCGCTTGCTTCGGGAAGTTTCGCCGTACCCACCCCATCGTCATATCTTCAACCTGGATGATATATTCGGCATCTTCGATGCAGGTCGCGGTGCGGTTCGTATAAATGCGATACGGCACCACCGGCGTTGCAATATGCTTCCCGCGTCCTCCATCGGCGTATGGATCGAACGTCACCTTCATAAACGACGTCCCCCAAATGAGCCCATAGAGAACGAACGTCGAGATTTTGAGCTGCATATTATTCTCGTCCCAATCGCGGTCAACGAGTTTTCGCAGCAGGTCGGCTGCATCCTGCGAGCCTTCAACGAGCGGATCGACGGAGTTTCGTGGTTTGTTGTCGGTCATCACCGCTTGCATGAACGTGATGAACGCGCGGATCTTGTTGATCGTGATGCGTGCGCGCCACGCGGGCCACCGCTGCGACCATACGTCGCCGATGAAGAGTTGCCATGCAACATCGAAAGTTTCGTACGGCTCGCGAGCGTTGCGCGCATCGCGATAGATATTCGCGCAGTAGCGCAGAATCTTGAACTGCTCTTGCTCTTGCTCGGTTAACTCCGGCGTGTCGTCGCTATCGGCGACCGCGCGATCCTCTTCGCGCTTCCGCGACGACCATTCGTCGTAGCGCACCAATCCCGGAGCGCCGCCCGTATGCTGCGTGAGCGCCACGGGCTACGGCCCAACGCACGTTTGGAACACGCGCGCAACGAATGCACTTGCGCCGGCGTTCGCGGCCGAGGTCGCAATCGCAGCGGTGCGCGCGGCTTCGCGCGCTCCAACCGTCGTTCCCGACGCGAGCTGCACGACGAACGACGGCGAGCCGGAGTTCACGAGATTCAAGCGCGTATTGTTGCCGCCGTCGGCGTGCTCCATGACGCGCGCCGTGAGCACCGGGGCGCCGCTGTTCGCTGCGGAGAGCGCGACGGCTGCGGCCTGCGCGGCTTCATAGGTCGCGTAGGTCGTAAAGGCCGACACGAGCCCCGAGAGGTAGAGAATCGGCGCGGGCTGTTGAGCGATGAGCGGCATCTACTTTCCTCCGAGGGCGCGCTTAACTTTTGCGGTTTGTGGTTCGAGCCCGACGCGCTTCGCGTATTCGCGGCGAGCGCGGGCCGTCCCGAGTTCATCGTTGGTGATGGGGCGATACGAAAGTGCCGCGCTCCCATCGGGACGCTTGCCGATCTCGGTGCTCACGCCGGGCAGTCCGGCGTTGAAGCGCGCCGACCCATCGGCGATGCGCCGCGGGTCAGAGGAGTTCTCGCAGCCGACCTCGATGCTGACGTTGGCGCAGAACGGCGACGGCTCGCGGCAATCAAAACAGAGCGGCACGCGGGCAAGCGCCTTAGCGAGGTGTTCGGTGCCGCATTTCGCGCACGCCCGTTTCTCCCACGAGGACGCCTCGCCGCGGTCGACGCTCGATCGGTAGCCGCGCTGCATCTTCATGGGTGCGAGTATAGCAACGCGACCCCCATGCAAAAGTTTACCTTGGTCAAGGCGCCTACTCACCATAGAGGCGTTCGCCCGACCAAAACAGATTCTCGTCGGCATACTCGTCGTTCGCCATCGGCATCGAGAGCGTCGGGAGCGTATCCTCGAACGGATTCCACGGCGAGAGCCCGTCGCCGGACTCATCGGCCATCGAAACGATCTCCGCCGGCTCATCAGTCGGAACCGGGGATGCGTTGAGGCGAATGACCGCGCAGAGGATCTGGAGCGCCGACACGAGGTCGTCGTGATGCCCCGCCGCGCCGCCGAAACTCGATTCGTCGCCGAAGGAGTCGAGCTGCCGGTAGGAACTCATTTCCAGGATCGTTTCCTTGTCGGGCAGGTCGATAATGTCGCGCTCGATCATCCGCAGGCAGTAGTCAACCGCGAGTTTCTTGGTTTTCGCGTTGGACTCCCAACCGATATGTTTCGTCTTTGGGAGGCCGTGCACGCCCGGCGCCTGATAGCGATAGAGAAACGGGTACAGTTTTCGCGTGTCGATATAGGTGCACATCGAGATTCCCGGCCCCGTCCACTCCGGCGCGAGCAGCGGTGCGGGCGCAGCATCGCCGACCATGTACCGCAGCCCCCACGCAAGCGCCGAGGCGACCTCCCCGAACGCCAGCGGCCCGAGCCGTCCCTTCCAGGTCATCACCACCTCGTCGCGTTCGAGGTCGTTCGCGACGCCGACCTGGATGGTCGAGTAGTCGCCGTCGCGGGTCTGCGTGCCGCCGCCGCCGACGTCGCAGCCGATGATGATGCGCTCGCCTTTCTTGGGCCACCGATAGACGCGCAGGTTCCCGCGCGATTTCTCGTTGGTGTTGGAATCGAAACCCTCGGCAATCGCTTCGCCGGGGCTCAGGAACCGCGGGCGCCGGATGGTGTCGTAGATGTTAGCGCGCTCGTTCTTCGCCGTGCTCTCGCCCCAATGCACGTCGCCGACCCAATAGGGATCACGAGCGTTCGCCATGAGGCGCTTGATCGTCGGGCGCGAGAAGAGCGCCGAGCCGCCGGCGATGAACGCCGTCGCGAGATCACTTGGGTATTCCTGATCGAACAAGTCCTCGTCGCGGTTGAACGGAGGGCCGGAGATTTTCGCGCGGCGCCATTGGAGTTGTTCAAGCGAAACGTGCGGGAAGCGGCGGAGGATATCGCGTTCGTTCGGGTTGAGCGAATCACCGAAGGCCGCGCGGCGCTCGTCGCTCTCGAACGATTTGGCGAACGAGTGGTTCATTTCGTGCCACGGGATGAACACCAGCCGCATATTTCCGTACTCGGTCGTCCGACGTTCGTGCGCGTCCATCACCTGCTCGTAGAACCACGCGCCGCGGCCGGTTTGGCCGTTCGGCGTCGATTCGATGTAGAGCGCGGAGTGCG
>JAJXWN010000033.1 GCA_021781595.1 bacterium
CGTCGGAGGGATCGTTGACGGCTCTTAGCGCGAGCACGCATGCTTTCAACAACGCCGTCTCCTGAGCGATCTTGATATCCGGTATCACGCCGACGCCCTCCCAGTTCGTTCCGGTGCATGGATTGCGGGCCTGCCCGTGCGGAACGAAGATCATGAAATGGACGCTCAGGCGAACGTCTTCTCCCAGATCCTGACCCTGCTCGGCGCTCGGCGAATCGGCCCTCTCCGACGTGGGGCCGCTTGCGGCGCCGAAGGACGCCGTGATGCCGGACACCTCACGTCGCGCCAGCTCTGGCGGGCATACGAGACGGAACTGGAGCGACTGCGGACGATCCCGAAAGCCGGACGCTGCAGTCGTACCGGCTCTCGGCGCTGTGAGCGCGTGGGCTTCCGGCCAAGAGCACGAACCTGCCGCCGTGAACACATTCCTCCAGGTGGCCGATTACTATCTGGTGGCTCACGCGCTTGCGCACGGTATACGGTGGTTACCCACGAGATCCCAGCCAATTCAAAGAAGAAGATTAAGATACCGAATGCGTGTATCGGCGTTAGATTCAAGTTCATGACACCCTATGAAATGCTTCGGAACGAGCGCGCGCGATTTGTCCTGGGCCCCTGACCGGGGCCCGATCGGCGCGCTGGGCTTCTTCAGATTCCTCCGATGTTGGAGGGAAATATGATGAACGGAGCGGACAACGGATGAGCGTGTAATACGCGGAAAATGCTTTCGTGAAAAAGTGTATTTGGATACCGGTGCTCTCCATGGCGATGACTCTCGCGTGGTTGCTGAGTACCCCAAAGCCGGCGCCGGCGATCCCCGTACTTGCTAACGGGCAAGGCGGCGTCAACTGCGGTCTCTGCCACACGGCGGTGCCTCATCTCAATAGTTATGGCCGCTACGTCTTGATGACCAATTTTTCCAGGGGTCTCAACAAGCACTTACAGATGATGCAGAACCGGAGCCTGCCGGTGGCCTTGGAAGTGAGCGTCTACAGGGCGCTCGTGCAGTTTCTATCCGCTGGTTTCATCGGAACCAAGGTTTCCTATTTCGCATCGGTGCCGGTCGAAACGGGCGGTTTCCCTGCCAGTTCGGTCGATCAGCTGTGGGTTGCCTACAACGGGCTCGGCCGTGGAGACGGCAGCCTGCAGATCGGGAAGTTTCCAACGCCGGTCTTTGCCCCATGGATGAGCCAGCCGCTCTCGCTCTCCGGATATGGACTCGCGAGCTTGCAGGTTGGATTGAACGATTCGACACTTGCCGACAATCGATGGGGCGCATCGTACACGCAGGCCGGGCATCTTGGATTGATAGGCAACGTGTCTTATTTGCAGGGCGCCGGGCCGATCGAGCGCGCTTTTCACAGTGCGGGCGAGGGTACGGCTTGGACGGGCTCGATACAGTACTTGTCTCCCGAATCGAGATGGTCGGGAGGGATAGCCGGACTAGGCGGTTCGTATCCCCTGCCATCCGGCGCGAACGATAGCTATACACGTGAGGCGGCGCTTGCCTCTTACAGCGGCGATCGATACGAACTCATGGCGATGGGAATCGTGGGCCGGGACGATAATCCCAACGACGGCGCCTCGCCGCCGGCAAACAGCCACGGCGTCTCGCTCGAGACGATCTACGGCCCGCTGCCGTGGCTGCACGTCGATCTCCGGTACGAACATACCGACGACGGGCTGGGCAGTTCGACCGTCAACTACGTAGCCGATGCCGCGTTCAATCTACGGCCGAACGTTATCGTAACGGTCGAGGATCTTGCGAGCGCCGGCAGAAGGCCGGCGCTGAGCTACCAAGTGCTCTGGGCCGGGCCATGGTATCGTAACCGGTTCCCGCCTGGAACGGTCGCACGTGCCGCGCCGCTGCCGGCGACCGCGTCAGCCGAGGCCCGAGCGATTGCGAATGGACGCTCGATTTTCTTTACCGGTAAGGACGTGAACGGTACCCGAATCACGACGGCAGATCCGTCGCGATTTTATCAGAGTTGCGCAGTTTGCCACGGTCCCGACGGCGCCGGTGGCGTGCGGCTCGCAGATGGAGCGGTCAGCGCGAAACTCGGCCCTCACGCGCACATGTTAGACCAGATGGGCTCGATGAGTGCGATGGGCTCGATGGGCTCGATGGGCTCGATGGGCTCGATGGGCTCGATGGGCTCGATGAACGGGGAGACAACGCCCTGGACGGTCGCGCTGTTCGAGCGTGCGATTTCGGCTGGAGTCGATGAAAACGGCGATACGCTGAGCCCGGTGATGCCGCGCTGGGAGATGTCCAAACGCGACCTCTACGATATCTCCTTGTACGTCTTAACCCAAATCCGCTAAGCCAATCCGCCGGCTACTGATGCGTCTGCTCGATCTGCAGCGCGTCATCGTTTGCGCCGCTCCTTCGGCGTGCGGGCCAGAGATAGAGAAGCGGTGCGAGGACGTAGATTCCGATGCTGGCCGTTGTGTTCAAGAATGAGACCGCGATTGCCAGCACGCAGACAGCCGGCATGACGAGGATGCGCAGGGTCTCGAAGCGGATCAGACGCCGCTCTAGCCGGGGAGCGACCAACCGGTGACGATAGGTGGCGTACCACCACGTGCCTTGGAGCGCGAGACCCAGGAAAATGACGTTGAGACCATAGATGGCGATTGCCGTGCGGCTGTCGTCGAATGCGCCCAGCAACCCGGTCGAAAACGGCGTTATCACGACCAAGAGCATGAACACGAGATTGATCCACAGCAGCGCCCGGTCCGAGCGCTGGATGAACGCGAAGACGCGGTGGTGCAAGACCCAGTACAGCCCGACGATGAAGAAGCTGACCGCGAACGTTCTCACATGATGCCACACCGGTGCGATGTACGGCAGTAGGTTCCTATCGCCCACATGCGCCGGAACCTTGATGTCTAGAACGAGTAGCGTCATCGCGACGGCGAAGATGCTGTCGCTGAGCGCTTCGATGCGCGCGGTGCTCTCAGCGTCTTGCGGCGTATGGCTTCTCAAGAATTGTATGTCGTACGAAAGTTAACGATGATGAGTAGACCGGCCGGCCTTATGCGATTGATGCAGTTCTTCTTCGGTGATGTTCCGCTCGTTCGCGAGCATGCCGGTGTCGTCGGCGGAGATCACCGCCTCGTCAAGCAGGCGCTTCTCGCGCTCTTCCTCGGCGTTTTTTTGCTTGTTGTTCATGTCCCACGCTTTCCCAGACCGCGAGCAGGTTAATCGCCGGTGCATCAGGCGCTGCCCGGCGCTCTCTCGCTTTGGCGGGGGGCACGCCTTCGGCGCGGAAGGGGCCGAGCATGTACGGGTTCTCGCATGTCATCCTGCACGTCGCGCTATGCAAGTCCGTTGCGCGGCTCGCGCCGCAGACGTCGGTCGCGGTGCACGTGCTACTGGCCAATCCGGTGCGCAAGCCGCAGGTCGACGAAGTGCTCCACATCAGGCGCGGCAGCTCCGAGCGAAAGACTATCGAGGTCGAGGTGCCGACGGGCGTTTACCATCTATTGCTCGACGTGCCGGAATACGGTTGCAGCGACGTGGAATTTCTCGCGGTCTTGCCCCTGCAAGACCGGCAGGTCTACGTGAATCTCGCCGAACGCGGCACGACCTCGCCCGAACCCGCGCCGGATATCGTCGCGGGAACGATCAAGGACGGGGTACCGATATACGTCCATCCGACGGTGGTCGTCTTTCCGCGGAGCGTGAAGTGCAAGGGGCCTGTGGGCGCGCCGGTGCCCGGTTTGGTGGAGAACGAATCGAGTTTTGGGGCGTATTACGCTTCGATTTTCTCGCTGAAAGGGATCGAAGACCCGGGCTCGCGGGTGGTCGCGTTGCGCCTTACCTCCGCCAGCGGCGGCCACCACTACATTCGTATCCCCGTTCGTTTCCCTCCGTCGCCGGCCGCTTGGGCCTCGTTCCAGCACTTCGACGTGACGATGGGCATGATCGACGACATCGCGACCAAGCCGGACCGCACGCTGATCTGCCCGCACTTCTCGATGACGTCAGGCGGTTAACGGGGCAGGGTCGATCGTTCGCTGGGCCATGCGGGGTAGAGCGGCGTGCTGGGGAGCGTTTACCGCTATCCCCGCACCGATGCCCGTGCGAACGATCGACCGACTAACTGCACGACGAGATGCGCGTTGGCTTGCATCTGCGCAAGTACGCTCGTGCCTATCTGATTGAGGATCTGGTCCTTCGTGAGCGCCGTCACCGCGGCGCCGATGTTGGTATCGCGAATCGCGCTTATCGCGGCGACTTGGTTTACGACTTGCGTCGACGCATCGCCGGCGTCTTCTTGCAGCATGACGGTCTGCGCGCCGATTTGCGCGCGTTGTTGGCTGAGCTGCGCGATGGCGTTTTGCACGGCGATCTCGGCGTAACTCGCGGCGTATTGATTGCTCGAACTGGACCCCGTTACTTGGTTGTTGAAGTTGACGACTGCCGGCGGCAACACCGAGATGCCGGCGACGCCGAGCGAACTGGTCGAGAGGGTCGGAATGCCGATCGAGACGGTGGAGCCTTCCACTCCTCCGGAGTTGACCGTGAGTGCCGTACCGGTGCCTGCAGCTTTCCCAAGTGATGTGACGATCGTCATCGCGGTGCCGACGTCGCTTGCCGTCAGATTCGCGATGGTGTAATTTTGCAGGAGCGTGCCGCCGCCCGAAGGCGTCGGCGTGCTCACGCCGGAGATTGGACCGCTATTGACGGGCACGGCTGCCGTGTCGACCATCTGCGGTCCGGCGCCGAATGAAGCTCCCGCGGTGCTGTAGGCGATGAGTTGCAGATAGACGCCCGGACCGACGTTGGTGCCGCTGTCCGGGTCGATCGCAGGATTGGCGTAACCGACCACGCGGTACTCCATGAGCGCCGGAATGGAGATGCCCGCGACGGGCGGTTGGAGGTTGCTGACGAGCGGGCCCGGATTACCGAATCCGTCGGCGTTGGTGACGTTGGGGCTCGGGGCCGAACCGTCGGCGTTCGGCTGCGACGGAACGATCGTAACGCTCGGCGCTATGGCGGCCGTGTTGTCGAATTGACCGCCGAAGAGTTGTAGCCCGTTGAATTGCGCGTCGCTCGCGATCTTGTCGATCTCGTTGAGCAGCTGGCTGATCTCGGTTTGGATGTGCTGGAGATCGTTGTTCGACTGGAGATCCGAACGCGACTCCACGATGAGGGTATGGATGCGCTGCAGGATGGCTTGCACGCCGGCCATGGTTGCGTCGGCGACGTTCAAGAGATTGCTCGCGGCCTGCACGTTTTGGATGCCCTGCTGAAGACCGCTCACTCGCGTTTGGATGGTTTGCGCGATCGCGTAGCCGCTAGGGTTGTCGGCAACGGTTTGAACGCGCAGGCCACTGGCCAGCGCGCTTACTTGCCGCTGCTCGTCAAATTGAGTACGGGCCAGGTTCAGCAGAACCGGCCCCGTGCTCCCCAGCACATCCATGAAGAGAGATGTTTCCTCCGTGAAACTCCCCTGTGATTACGTTTATCGGCATCCAACGGCAAAATATTGCATTCGGCGTGCCGGTTTGTGTTAAGGCTGCGCTTCGCGGCTCCGAAATCAAGGAGAGGATCATTTTTGGGAGGTCGCTACGTGATGCGCCGGCTGGGGCACGGCCTACGGCTCCTGGGGATGCTGCTCATGGCCTGGTCCGGGCTCGCCCTGGTGGCCTTGCCCGTGATGCGGCCGGCTTCTGCCTACCCCGATGCCTGGAACACCCTAGGACGTGTCCTGGCGAGCGGCGTGCAGGTGGTGACCGGCGCGCCGGTGCCGGCGCCCACGGCGTCGCCGGGGCCGCACACCGCGCGCGGCGGCCCGCTGACGTTCAAGCTGACCGGCAACCTCGCCTTGGGCGAGCAGCTCCAGCGCTCGGCACGTGGCAACGCGGCGGTCGGCATCTCGAATTACAACTCGAATCTGCAGACCGAGAATGCCGGAATGCTAGCGCAGATCGAGCGCCGGACCCCTGCGACCACGCTCACGGTCGGGCTGCCGCTGGCCCTCTCTGCGCGCGAATCGGCCTTCGGGGAGCTTCAGGCCGGATACTATACGCCGACCTATGGCTTGCTGTGGGGCAGCCAACCGCTTACCGTTCTCGGCGGCGTTCCGCTGGGCGCGACCCTGCGGGGCCTCTCGTTCGTCATGCCTTTGCGCGGCGGCGACGTGACGTTCTTCGAGGGTCCGGCCTTCGGCGAGCAGTACCGCCTGATGCGCGTGGTAGGGCTGCGAGCACGGCGGCTGCTGGGCAGTGCACTCCTCGAGTTCGGCCTGGATCGCGGGCGTTTCATCGGTTCTCCGCAGACCGTGGACGCGGGGATCCTCGGAATCGCCGCCAGCCGAGGAAAACTCAACCAGCTCTTCGAGGGTGCCGTCGAACGCCGGGCGCACCCCGATCCTGGAGAGCCGACCAGCGCCTTCTCCTACCAGTACCGAGCCGATTACGGCGGCAACGCGCTCTACTCGACCGTGACCGTGCGGCGTGTCGGGAACGGCTTCTTGAACTTTGGCAGCGGGCTCATGCAGCGCGACGACCTGGCCTCGTTCGGGCTACAGGGCGGCAACGGGAAGACGACCTACGGCATCGACGAGGCTCTCGAGCGCTCCGGCGAAGGCAGCAATCTCAACGACCAGCGGCGCGACACCCTCAGTTTCGGCCGAACTTTCGGCTCCGGTATCACGACGCTCTTCAACTATACGGACCAGCGCTCGCAGATGGCGAACGGCGTAGCCTGGACGGGCACGGCCGGCATGCAGCTGGGGCTCACTCTGCATGGCGGCATGAGTGCCATCGTGGGCTCGCAGCTCTCCCGCACGACGGCGACCCTTGGCTCGCCGATCGCGCTCGTGGCATATAGCGGCGAACTCCAGCGGCAGTTCGGAGACTACTCCGCGAGCGCCGGCTACCAAGCCACCCGCCAGGTGGGCGCGGGGCAGAGCTCGACGATCTCGGCAGGCACCTTCGCGCTGACCCGCACCTTCGGCGCGACCTCGCTCACCTTCACTACTGCGCTCACGCATACCGTGAGCCCGCAGAGCGATGCGGTGCAGATAACGCCGCTGCTCTCGGTGACGCGCCAGATCTCACCGGCGCTCTCGGTCGGCGTAACCTACGGTCTGCAGGTGATGCGCGACAGCATCAACCCGACCAACGACGGGCATACCCGCATCTTCAGCATCCAGTTCGCGGCGCCGTTCGCCCTGGGCAACGGCGGCGTGCAGGGGCGCATCAACCCGCATCTGCCCGCGACCATCTCCGGAAGCGTGCTGAACGGTGCCGCCAATGAGAATCAGTTCGGCTTCAATAGCGCGGTGGCGGCGGGAGTCGCTAACGTCGAGGTCGTGCTCGACAATCAGCAGGTGCAGCGTACCGACCTGGCCGGTCACTTCCAGTTCAACTTCGTTTCGCCCGGAGAGCACCAGGTGAGCGTCGAAACCGCGTCGCTGCCGCGAGGCGTGACGACCGACCAACCCTATGCGACCATTACCGTCTTTGGCGGGCAGACCGGGCAGGTGTTCTTCCGCATCGGAAGTTATGGTGGCATCGCCGGACACGTGTTCGCGCGGAACGCCTCCGGCTCTCTCTATCCGCTCTCCGGGGTACGTCTGCGCCTGGACAGCAATCTCTACGCGCAGACCGACGTATTCGGAGCCTATAGCTTCGGCCGTCTCGCCGCCGGCAAGCATACGCTGACCGTACAGACCTCCTCACTGCCGGCGACCGTGAATTTTTCGCAGACCGACGCGAGCAAGACCGTCGACGTCCAAGACGGCGCGATCCAGAGGCTGAACTTCGTCGCTAGCCCCCTGGGCTCGATCCAAGGTGAGATCGTCTACGACCGGTCGCTGGCGCCCGAATACGTCGGGAGTCCGCCGAATGCGTACGTCGTGGCCGAGCCCGGCAACTACGCCGCCATCGTCGACCAGACCGGAGCCTTCTATCTCGATAACCTGCCGGCCGCTACATATTCGCTGAACGTCGATCCCGAGACCGTCCCCGACGGCCTGGGGAACACGTCGGGCCCGCAAAGGATATCGGTCCGAGGCGACGAGCACGTGAAGGGCGTTCTCTTCAGGATCGGCCGGAAGCAGAAGCCGGTGATCTATAGCCTACTGGGGAATCAGGCGCCGCCGGTCACCCTATCGCTGCTCGAGGATCGCCTGCCGCCCGGCGGCGCGACTCGGGTGAGCGTCCGGGGAGCCGGCGCTGCGAAGAGCGTCGAGGTCACGGGCTTCGGGCAAACCTTCGCGCTGACGTACCTAAAGCCGCAAGAGGCTTGGCTGGGGATGCTGGATGTGCCGCAGACCGCTCGCGACGGCCGAACGGCGGTCGCCGCCCTCATTGCCGGGCGGAAGGTTGCTTCGGCGGAGCTGACCATCGATGGCCGGGTGCCGCTGGTCGTCTTCACCATGACACCGCGCAACCCGGCGCGTGGGCAATACGCCGCGGTGCAAGCGCGCTTCTTGGCCGACGTCCGCCCCGGCGACGAGATCCGCTGGCAGGACGGCCAGGTAACGCGGCTGGGCGAACCGGTGGTCGGCCGCGTCTACCGCTTCACTGTAAAGGTTTCTGTACAACCGATGCGCGGGGTTCTGCTAACCAAGCAGGGAGATCTGCCGATAACCCTCAGGTAGCGCTTTTCGCAAAGAGCCAGGATGGCTCGTCAAATCGCGTGTTCTGAAAGGATTTATCGTGAAAAAGCTCTTGACCCTCGCGGCGGCTGCGTCGATCGCGTCGATCGTTGCCACGACGCTCCCGGCTGCCGCAGCCAACACCGTCACCATCAAGTGGAACATTCAAGCAACCGCCTCCCTTATTTTGGAGGGCAACTACACCAATACCGGTGCTGGCGGAGCGACGGCCATCGCGCCCTTGACGATCGCCAACGCCGGCATCGGCACGTGCGCGGGCGGCGGCGCGGCGCCGGTCGGCAACGGCACGACGGCTTTGACGCTGGATTACGGCAACATTACGCCGGATCTCGCCCAGACCACGGGATGCGTGGGCCTAAACGCGGCTGAAGCGCAAGTGTCGACCAACGACACCGCCGGCGTGGCCTTACAAGAATCGCTGACGACGGCTCCGGCAAACGGTGAGTCGCTCTGCGGCATCGCGATTCAGGCGAACAAGCCTGCCGCGTGGAGTGCGACCGGCATCAGCTCGGTCGGCCTTACGGCTGCGACGGCAACCGACACGACCGATACCGCGGCTGCGAGCTGGCTCGGTGCGACGTGCGCCGCGCTGACGTATGGCGGCCTTTCGGTGAACGCGACGGCGGTTCCGGCTGCGGCGACCGACATCGTGAACACGAACAACGATACGCAGAACCCCGCCTATATCGGTGAGGACTACGTTCTGCTGGTTCCCAAACTCACGGCGAAGGGTGCGGATCAGGCGGTCGTCACCTACACGCTGGTTACCAACTAGTGTGCTGAATCATAATTGGCGCGATATGATCCAGCGAGGGACTTTTCGTCGAGGCGAGGCGCGAAGAGGGAGCAACGCCGTAGCGTTGTGACCGATGAGCAACGAAGCACCGGCGGAAAGGACCCGCTGGGCATATCGCGCCAATTATGGTTCAGCGCGCTAGCACGTTGTGGTGCGGCGGGGCTTTCGGGGCGAGCGCAACGAAGTTCCTCGCATGAATAAGTATCGCGCCTTCGTGGCGCTGGGATTGTGGCTCGGGGCCGCCGCGATGATGGCTCCAGCTGCGGTTCCGGCCGAAATCGGCGGGTTGGGATTGGTCGTCTCGCCCGCCAAGCTCGATCTCTCGATACCAGCCGGCACTACGTACAACATCCCGATCACGGTCAGCAACTCGAGCGGTCAGATGACGCACGTTCAGGCAAGTATGGTCGATTTCAACGTTACCGACACCGGGAACTATACGTTCGAGCGGATCGGTGCGCGGCCGGACTCCCTGCTGCGATGGGCCTCGATCAATCCGCGCGAGTTCGACCTCCCGGCCGGGACCTCGCAGATGGTGCGCCTCACATTGACGATCCCTAAGGAGAAGTTGAGCGGCGAGTATGCCGGCATCGTGTTCTTCCAAACGCGGCCGACGCGGCGGGCCGGAGCGGTCTCGTTTTCGACGCGCATCGCTACGAAGATCTATGCGTCGATTCCGGGCACCGTACGCGTTGACGGAGCGATCGCGAAGATGACCGCGGCGGCCAACCCGCGCGGCGAGACGTACCGCGTACTCTTCCGGAATACAGGCAACGCTCACGTCTATCTGAACGGAAGCCTGCAGATCCTTCACGCCGGCACGACGGTGGAGCGGATGGCGATGCCGGCGGAGATGCTCGTGGAGCGCGGCGGAGACCGCCTGATCGAACTGACCGGAAAGCGGTTGCCGGCCGGCAAGTATCGGGCGATCGCAACGATCGACTACGGCGGTAAGAGCATGACCGGCGGAGAGATCGTCTTCGATGCGCGTTAGCTCGTAAACGATACGGCACAAGGAGTGTGAACGTTGCGAACCTGGCTTGCCATCTGCATCCTGGCCGTGTCGGCGGTCGCGGGTGCGATCGCACGCGCCGATGCGGCCGGCAGCGTAACGTTCAAATGGAGCGCGACGCCGATCGTGACCATGGCGCTCACGCCGAACTACGCGTTGGGATTCGGAACGGTGCCGGCCGTCTTCGGCGCGCAGCCAAGTCCGGTACCCGGTCCGGGCTCCTGTTTCCAAGGGTGCGCCGTCGACTTCGGGCCCGTGCTAGCGGGCGATGACTATCTCTATAAGTACGCGACGCACCTCAACGTTACGACCAACGATCCGGCCGGCTTCAACGTCTACGGCGAGGGCGCGGCGGATTTCACCAATCAGGCCGACGGTTCGACCTACACGCTCGATCAGACGCTATACTATCTGCCCTCGACCAGCGGATCGACATCCGATTTGAACACGGGCTACTCCCCGTCCTTGCCGTTCTACAAGACTGCGGGCTCGGTATCCGGTGGCGGGCCCGGCACGCCGCCGACCATCAGCTACACGACCTATCCGTTGCCGACGTACTCCTCGAGTTCCGCCTCGGCGGATTACTATATCGACTATCAGCTCAAGGTCCCCACGGCGGCCACCAACGGCCCATATTACGTCTGGATCGTCTACACGGTGGTGGCGAACTAATGAAACCGGGCGCAGCACGCGCGGTGTTCCTATGTCTGCTCGGTCTCGCGCTGGTGCTGGCCGCCGCCTCGAATTCGCAGGCGAGCTTCCTCCAGACGATGCAGGACCAGATATCGGTTTATATCTTGGTCAACGTCACCCCGGCACCTATCGTCTACAACCCCGCGCAGCGAACGGATGCGCGGAGGATCGAGACTCGCGTAGCGCTACGCGCACGCGGTTCGAGCGGATTTTTCGACGCGCTCGCGCCGGGCCGGTCCTTTGCAGTCGCACAAGCGCAGCAGCCCGTCAAAGTTGAAGCAGAGGTTTCGCCCAACCCGAAAGCGACGATGCTCTACTCCAACGTCCCGGCCGATACGATTACAGGCACCGCCGGGACGAGCGTCACGCAGACCTGCGCCTATACCGTGACGGTGGATACGGCAAAGTCTTCGTGGACGCTCTACGACGGCCTCTCCAATGATTTCTCGTCGGTCTTTCCGGGGAACTCGCTCGCGAACAACACCTATCTCCAGGGAGGTACGCCGAACGCGCAAGCGACGCCGTTCTACGTATATCCGGATAACAACGACAATTGGGCGGTGGTCGAGAAATCGAGCTACCAGCACACCTATTGCGTCGATCTGGTCCTGACGATCCCGGGCAACGTTCCGGGCGGAGCGTATAGCACAAATGCGGTCTATTCGCTGTATTATTAAAAAAATGGCGAATCCGCGCTGCGCGCTGCGCGTCCCCCGCCGGGCCTTCATCCCTCGCGTATTTTGGTCTGCTTCCAAGTGGTGCGCAGGGGCCATGGGTTACTAATGTTCGCTAACGCAAAGGTCCGCGCGGTGCTCGCCGCCTTCGTCTTGGCGGGCGTGGCGGTTGCGATATCGACGGCAGACCCCGGGCCTGCGTTTCCACCGGCGCGTGCACCGTTTCCTCGCGCGACGCTGCGCCCCATATCGCTGCCGACGATCGCACCAAGCGCACCCGTTGCGACACCGCCCCGGCTGGTGCTGCCGGTGCAGAGTGCCGCACCGGCGGCAAGCCCGCAGCCGCAGCTGCGCGGCAACCTCGCGCTGCAGTCGCAGCTCGGGCCACCGGTGCCGCTCGGGCGCTTTCCGCGCCTGCCGAAGCAGACCGCGCGCAACACGCTGGCTGCTCCTCTTGCCGGCGGGCGCCGGACGCTCTCGGCGACCGTGACCTCGATCAGCTACTCGACGGTCAGCAACTGCGGCGCCTCGGTCGGCACGATCTTCAACGTCGGCTGCGTCATCCAGTTTCAGCTGGCGTACTGCAATCCGAACAACCCCGGCGCAAACTGCTTCGGCGGCTACTATTCCATCAACCCGGCGGACACGTTTCAGGACTACTACATCGATGCGACCAGCGCTACCGCACAGACGATCGGCACGCCCTATACGCCCAACGCGAACGGCGACTACGGCCCGAGTCACCAACTGACGCTTGCCAACCAAGGCACCTACGTCCTTGCGAGCTACGATCAAACGGCCGGTGCTTGGGTTACCGCCGTCTACATCACCGTCGGTTCGGCGAGCGGGCTCGCTACTTTCGCAGACCCGACCCTGATCTTTCCCAGCACGAATTTCAACTTGCCGACCGGGAGCGGCACGACCGACGTCTACATCAATGCGACCGGAGGGCTCGCTTCCAGCGATACCTACGTCGTCTATATCGAGTCGACCGCGATCGACGTAAACTGCGCGTGGATCGTGGGCGTGCCGGGGCCCTACGCAGCCGGACCGTGTAACCCGAATCTTGCAGCCGGGGTTCCGGTGACGACGCTGAGCTCCGGCCAGTTGCAGGTGCAGGTTACGTGGGCGGTCACCTCGGGGTATGCGCCCGGAAGCTACTCGGTGGTGCTTTGGGATAAGACCGCGCAGCGGCGCATCGCGCAGAGCCAAGTGGATCTGGTTAGCGCCGCCGCCGGAACCGTGACCATAACGCCGATCGGCGGGAACCCGTCGCCGAATCCGCAACCTGCCGCGACTCCCGGGAGCCGCTTCGCTTTCGACAATACCTCCGACGAATCCGACTACGGATTCACGATGACCGTGACCGGTTTGAATTCCAGCGACTACTATTGCTTTACGATCTCGAACCCGAACGGAACCGTCATCCAGCAGTACGCCAACGGGAACGAAAATTTTCTTTGCGGTTTCCCGGGCGGCGGGACGCTCAGCATCGTCGACCAATTCATGAACACCGAATCGCCGATCAATTTCGCGCCCAACAGTTACACGGTGCAAGCGTACGATTACTACAGCAACGCCATCGGCGGATCCGGCGCGTTCCAAGTGCTCGGCTACAACGCGACGACTGATTTCACGAATGCGGGCGGTACCTCCGTCACCGGGACCGCGCTCGTTCTTCCCGGAGGCTCCAACGTCACTGCGGGGCTCCAGTTTGCAAACGACGGAGATTCGTTCTACGGAACGAACAACGGCGATACGCTTAGCGGCGTCTACTTCTCCACTGGGAATAAGGGCATCACGTTGACGCTGGCGTGCAACTGCGCCGCGGAGACGGTGCTCGATTCGATGGGGCAGAGCTGGAACGTTACCGTCACGCAGGTCGGCGGCGGGTCCAATGCGGGCACCGACCTGACCATCCTTCCGGCGACGCCCGGGCAACACCTCGCGATGGGCGCGACCATTACGCTGCCGAATTTGACGTTCTACAACGTGCCGGGCAACAGCAATTGTTCGAGCGGGAAGCCGGTCTGTACCGGCGAGACGTCGATCCTCCCAACCGACGGCTTGACGTGGTCGCCGCTCAACTCGCCGGCGGCGAGCAATCCAGATCG
>JAJXWN010000247.1 GCA_021781595.1 bacterium
CGTAGCGCGAAACGCCAAACTGGCGGCAGCGTTGCGCCGCAACGTCCACACGGTCGTGCTGATTCTGCGCGAAAACAAGACTTTCGACGAAGAGTTCGGCGCCTATCCCGGACTCGGGCACTGGGCCGATCCGCATCTCGCACTCTACGGGGCACGCGAACTTCCAAATCTCTATGCGCTCGCACGTCACGGAACGCTCTTCACGAACTTCGACGCCGACGGTGAAGTTACGGCGCAGGGCCACCAGTGGACCACGGCGGCCTCCGATTCCGATTTCGTGCAGCGCACCTGGCAAGCGAACTACTCGGGCCGAGGATTGGTCGCGAATCCCGGGTGGACCGACCCGCTCGAGCCGGCCAAACCCGGTACCGATCGGGACAATCCCTATGCCGACGCGCAGAACCTTTCTAAGCTCGGCGCTTGGTCGAACCCGTGGATATCCTATCCCGCCGGACGTTTTCTCTTCGACGACCTCGCCGCGCACCGGGTGAGTTTTGAGAACTTCGGAGAGTTCATCTCGCGCGACGAACGCGGGGACCTCGTGCCCGAGATCTCAAAGAACACGCTCGAGCCGTTCCCAGGCTGGGACCGCATGCTGCTCGATACCGGCCGCGCGCGCATCGCGGATGCCTGGATCGCGGCGCACGCGAGGCATCTCCCGCATTTCATCTACATCTGGCTCCCCGACGATCACACGGCAGGGCGGAGCCCCTGCTATTACACGCCCGACGCCTACGTTGCGAACAACGATGCTGCGACCGGGGAAGTGATAGCCGCGCTCTCGCGTACGCCGGCCTGGCGGCACATGGCGGTCTTCATCACCGAAGACGACGCGCAATCCGGAGCCGATCACATCGACGCGCACCGCACCTTTGCCGTCGCCGCCGGGCCGTGGGTCAAGCCCGGACTGCAAGATTCAGCGTACTCGCAAGTCGACGTGATCCGCACGATCGAGGCAATCCTCGGCGTCCCACCGCTCTCGCAGTGGGATCAAAACGCGCGCGTGATCGGTTCCATCTGGCGCTCGACGCCCGACGACGCGCCCTTCACGGTGCGCAAGACGCTGACGCCGCTCGCCGTCAATCCCGGCACCTGCTCGGTTGCGACACGCTTGCGTCGCGAAGCGGGCGAGCACGGCCGGCTTCTCACGCCAACCGATGCATTTACGCCGACCTCGCTGCTCAAAGTCTCCGGGGCCGAACAGCTGCGCCAAGAATGGGTAGCCACGCGCGGCCGCGCGAGCTACGCGCGCCTGCAAGCGTATCTGCGCCGTCTCGCCGCGAGCCGTCGCGCGCCGTTGCGCGCGTTTACGTCGACGGGAGAGTGAAGACCGGCGCCACCGTCAAGAGAGCGGAAGGTTCCCCGAACCTTCGCGACCGGCAACCGTATTGTAGACGAACGCGACGAGCGCTCCGGCTATGGCACCGATGATGACCACCCAAACGAGCATCGCGAAGCCCCAGCCGTAGCCAACTCCGTAGCCCATGCCGTAGCGGCGGTCACCCATCATGCCCCACGCACCATGCATCCCGAACAGGTGAAGCGCGGCCGGCAAGACGGACGCAATACTGATAATCAACCCGGTAACGGCGAAACTGACCGCCAATGCGAACGGGTTAAGCAAACCATAACGAGATCCCATATCGACCTCCATTTCATGAGTGAAGCACGGTGCCCGGCGAAAGTCAACGCCGGCTTTGCGTGCCCTCACGTCGTCGCGCTAATGGAACGTTATCGTGGTCTTTAAATCCGTTTTCGGGTGCGCAGGCAGCAGCATCGGAGGAAGCGGCTTCTGGTCGAAATTGAAATCGCGCATCAAGTTGCCGAGCTGCGGCATATTCTCGCGAACGTCGGGACGGCGATCCGGGCGGCCATCGGTCTTCGGATCGATGCGCGCTCCATTGAGGAAGTCGTCTTCGATGAAGCGCAGGTACGCATCGAAACTCAATGTCTGATGATCGATATACCCCCGGCGCGCATACGGGCTGATGACCATCGCCGGAACGCGAATGCCGTAACCGTTTTCGTCCACGCGCGGCGGAGGCACGTGATCGTAAAAGCCGCCCCAATCGTCCCAGGCAAGGAAGATGGCCGTCGACTTCCAGTCCGGTCCGCTCATGATGGCGTTGATGACGCGCGTCACGTGCGTTTGGCCCATGCTGACGAGCGCCGGCGGATGTTCGCTCTCCAAACCTCCCGGCGTTACCCACGACACCGCCGGAAGCGTGCCGGCGCGCGCAGCAGCATAGAAGTGGTCGATGGTCTGGATATTGCCGATCTGCCGGTCCTCCCGAACGTCGGTGGCCGTGAGGAGCGGGTTCCAGATGTATGGCGTCGTCTTGAGATTCGTTTGCGCGTTCATGCAGGCTTCGACTTGCGCAAGCGTCTTGCAGCCCGTCGAGGTCTCGTTCGCAACGTAATATCTCCAACTGACGCCGCGTTTCGCCAGTAAGTACGTGAGGTCGGTCCACGCCACGACGTGCACCATGCTCGCGGAGTTGCGAACTTCGTCCTCGGGCCCGGTGCTCTTCCGGCCCGCCGGCCCGCTCTTCGCCGACTTGGGAGCGAGGGCGATGGCAAAATCGTTCCGGCAGGACATTGGATTGACGTTGAAGATCGCATCCAGGTTCGGAAGCGGCGAAGGGACCGGGCACGCCGCCGACCAGGCAGAGACTTCGTAATAGTGCGCCGGCAGACTCCACGAGCGCACCGGCTCGAACATGTGGTCTTGGAGGACGAAGTTCTTAGCGTAGGCCCAGTAGTTCGGGATATCGCGGCCGTCATGATAGCCCATGACGTCCGGCACCGCCGCTTTGGCGCACTTGGGATCGTTGTAATACCACATGCAGCCGCGCTCCGACGCCTCGGCTGCCCGGACGAAGCCGTCCATCTTGCCGCCGTCGACGTCCTCGGTGGACTGCTGGGCGAGGTGCTGCCCCCCCGCATTGTCGTTGGATCTGTCGTGGTAGGGCCTCTGG
>JAJXWN010000034.1 GCA_021781595.1 bacterium
GTCAGCCCGCGCATTCCGAGCGACGGAGCGGAAACCAGCCACGATCGAACCAGCGCGATGGCGCTCGCCGTAACACCCAAGTGCATCACGCGCGCATTTCGCAGGACGACAAACTGCATGGATTCTGCCGTAGCGGACTGCACCAATCCGCTCATCATCTGCATCGAGGTGCTCGGATGCCCATCGAACCCCACGATGATGTCGCCGGGCCGTAGCCCCGCGCGCTGCGCCGGGCTGTTCGGCCAGACGAAAACCACCAGCACGCCGCGGAAGCGCGAGTTCGAGATCCGCGCCTTTCGGAGCAGAGCGGGCGTGATCGCCTGACCATAGATGCCGATCGCAAGTTGCGGGGCGGAGTTTGGACCGGTGTAATGCGGCGATCCGGGCGTCAGGAGCGGCGCGTGGATTACGTACGTCTGCTGCGATCGCGTGCTGACGAGAATGCGGCCCACGAAGAATTTGTCGCCCATCGAATCGGTGACGACGACATCGTAGGCGTGTCCCGGCCGCACGTCCTTGCTCGCGTGAAAAAAAGAATGGATGATCTGCGTACCGTTCTTGAGCGCCAGCGCCTCGCATTGGTGCGCGCCCGCTCCGATCGGTTCGAGCAGCGTCATCATGATGTTGTCGAGCCCGGTTTGGTTGTTAGGGAAGACGATTCGCAGATCGACCTCGGGTCCGCTTCCGGTATCCTTGCCGCCGCGATACCACTGCAGCGCGTCGTGCGAAAGCACACGCTGCTGCACGTCGTTGATGTAGCTCTTGGCCGTGGAATCGAATTCGGTCTGGTGCTGCGCGGCGGCGGGTGCAACGAACATCCAGACGGCGACGAATGAGGAGAGGAGCGCCTTGAGCGATCTTACAGCCATGGGTGGCCTCCTTAGAAGGGACCGGGGCAGGGTAAGCAACCAAGCGTTTTCCGCATCGCTGCTTCCCCACCCTACTGGCCGTGGACCGGTCGGCTAAAAACCGTCGCCGCTCAGCAAGATTTCACGCAAGAACCATCGATTCTTCTGGTGTACTTGCACGAGACGCGTATAGAGATCGGCGGTCCCGATATCGCCGGCATGCGCCGCGGCCTCGGTGTCGGTGTGCATTTCGGCGACGATCGTGTCGAGGCAGGCGACGGCCTCTTCGACCATCGCGCGCATCGCGAGATCGCCGCTCGACGACCTTACGGTCGCATGCCGCAGGTAGTCGGCGGGATCGAGGATCGATTTCCCATCGATCGTGTACGCACGTTCGGCGAATTCGTCGATCATGTCGAGCGTTGCGGCCGCCTGTTCGTCGAAGAGGTGGTGGATATCGCGAAAATGCGGCCCGTACGTGGACCAATGATACTTCTTGTAGTTCAGGTACATCACGAGTGCGTTCGCTTGCTCGCGATTGAGGGCGGCGACCAGTTCCGCGGCCGCCGGTTTCCTTGTAGTCATCATGCCGCTCATAACTCTAGGCCGCCCACCGGCGGATGCAGTGCCGGAGCGGCGCTCTAGCGTGCCGGCCGCCGGCGGGCGCTGAGGGGTGCGGCGCGGGGTGAAAAAGGCCCGTCCTCCGGCGGGCTCAGGATGACAGAGGGCGGGCGACCCGCGTTCTTGCACGACCGGCAGCTAGGCGTGATAGAATGCCGATGGAGTGCGAGAGATGGCGATGCTATTGGACGATCGACCCGAGACCGAATATCTCGACGGCCGCCGCTATCCCAAGGTGAGCCCCAAACGGGTACACGCGTGCGTGCAGTTCGCGCTTGCCACGGCGATTGAAGCTGGCCCGATCCGGTGGACACTTTCGGCTTAGCCGAGAAGGATCCACCCAATGGCAAAAAAACATCCCCGTTCCTACCCGCTGGAGTTCCGGCAGAACGTCGTCGAACTGGCTCGTGCCGGCCAGAAACCCGAAGAGCTTGCCGCAAAGTTCGAGCTCGCGCCGCAGACGGTGCGCAATTGGGTTAAGCAGGCAGATATCGATGGCGGCCGTCGCAACGATGGCCTAACCTCCACCGAGCGCGAAGAAGTCACGAAGCTGCGTAAGAGGATACGGCAACTCGAGACCGAGCGCGACATCTTATCAAAAGCCGCGGCCTGGTTCGCTCGCGAGACCGATTCGATTCCGCCCCGGTCTTCGAATTCGTGAAGGCGCATCAGGCCATCTGGCCCGTCGCTACGCAATGCCGTGTGCTGGACGTCTCGACCAGTGGCTATTACGCGTGGCTGAACCGTCCCCCGTCCCAACGCGCCCAAGCCGATCGCGCGATCGGCGATGCCGTGGAGATCCACTTCGAGCGATCTCGCTGCACGTATGGGCGGCCGCGACTCCAAGCCGATCTTCGTGATACCGGCATCCGGGTGAGTGACAAACGGGCTGCGCGCATCATGCGGGAGCGCAATATTCACGGCGCCAGCAGGCGAAAAGGCTTCATCACGACGGTGCGCGATCGTGACGCGCGACCGGCGCCCGATCTGGTCGACCGCAACTTCAAAGCCGATGCGCCGAATCGGCTGTGGGTAGCGGATATCACGTACGTTCCGACGCTGGCCGGCTTCCTCTTCGTAGCCATCGTACTCGACGTATTCAGCCGGCGAGTCGTGGGCTGGGCGATGGCGAGCCACCTGCGCACGCAGCTCGTTCTCGACGCGCTGAACATGGCGATCCATCAGCGTAAGCCCAAAGACGTCATCCATCACTCGGACCAAGGCTGTCAATACACGTCGATCGCGTTCGGGGGCCGTTGCAAGGAAGCCGGCGTTCGTCCATCGATGGGCTCGGTTGGCGACTGCTACGACAATGCGATGTGCGAGAGCTTCAACGCCATTCTCGAGTGCGAGCTGCTCGTTACGCATCGGTTCAAGAGCCACAGCGAAGCCGCGCTCGCGGTCTTCGAGTTCATCGACGGCTGGTACAACCCGCACCGGCGTCACACGGCACTCGGAATGCTGTCACCGGTCCAGTACGAGCGGAGATCGGCTGCGTGATGTCTAATCAAAAACTGTCCACCGGATCGGGCCAGCTTCATAGTTCGTACTTCGATCGTCGTCTCATCAACGTGTGCGCTGATAGTTCTTGCCTACGCCATAATGAGTCTACAGGCGTCCCGACCCGATAACTGTGCGATCTGATTTCCGTCCGCTTTACGGATTTCATTTCCCGGCTCTAAGCCAGCGGGGGGAATTCCCCCGCCTTGAGGTACGTCCTCAACGCCTTGACTCCATGGCTCACCACCACGACTCTTTACCGCAGCAGCATGGAGTGGTTTGAAGCCTGCTCTTGAAAGCTGACTCCGAAGGGTCATTTCCTTCATCTCTTGCGTAGCTTACGCCCATCCGGTGAGTTCAGTTTGAACTCTCCTTCCGCGCTTTTGCGGCGCACAGTCAGTGATCCAGTCGTTGACCGAGGTGAGATCCGAGCGGATTCCGAGATCGTCGATCCGGGCGCAGAGGAACTCGGCGCCATAGGGCGTGGCGATGGCGACGGCGTGAAGGCGAGGGTTGGCGGCGAGGAACATAGGGAGGATGCTTCGAGGCGGAAAGGCTCTCGCTGGCGGACGTGGCAGGGTCTCCCGGCGCAGTTGGCAACAAGCTGTGCCGTCACGCGGGCAGATCGTCGTGCGGCTCCTTCAACCCCCACCAGCATCCAAGGGAAGATCGGTGGGGCCCGAAAGGCCCCGTAGTCACGGGGGGAAGAGTTGTCTGAAGGAGCTTTTGCAGGAACTTTTAATCCGTTGGTCCTGGGTTCGAGTCCCAGAGGGCGCACGTGCAAGCACCGCTAGCTCAATGGTAGAGCAGTTGACTCTTAATCAATTGGTTCGGGGTTCGAGTCCCTGGCGGTGCAAAGACGACATAGCGCAAAGCCCTGTCAAATAAGGATTCTGGCGGGGCTTTCGCTTTGCGATGCAAAGCCACAACGCTGCTGTGGCCCCATTTGTAGCCCCATTTACTCGGCGCAGCTCGCCGGTCGCTTGGCGCGCAGCGACGAGAAGAGCGCGTCGATCTCGTCCGAGGCGGCGCGTTGCATCGACGGGAGGACGTGGCTGTAGGTGTCCATCGTCATGGCGATCGACGAGTGGCCGAGGCGCTCTTGCACGACCTTGGGCTGAACGCCGCGGAGCAGGATCAGCGTGGCCGCCGTATGCCGCAGGTCGTGTCGCCGCGCCGCATTCCCGTCGTGAGCGCGAGAACGTACAACGCATAGAGCGGCGACGACTCCGCCGCACCGAGGAGCCGGTCAGCCTGCTCGGCGGTCAGGACTTGGATCGGCGGACGCGCCGATCGCGGGCGCTTGACGCCCTCGGTGGCGTTCCGCGGTACGAGGTCCCAGAGAACGGCCTGCTTTAGCGCCGCGTGTAGCACGACGTACACCAAACCGCGAAGGTGAACTGACTTTCCCTCACACTCGAGCGCACGGAGCAGCCCTTGAACGTCGAGTGGCGTGAGTCGGTCGAGCTGCATGCGCCCGACGTGCGGGGCGACATGCCGGATGATGCGCTCGTACTGCTCGACGGTTGCGGCGCGCTTCGAGGGTGCGGCCGTATCGTTTAGCCAGCGTTTGAGGTCCTGCTCCAGCGTCATGCGCTCGGTGCTTTGGAATGATTCCATGCGAAGCATCGGTTTGAAGCCGGGCGATCTTCGTCGCGAGCTCGCTACGCGTATCGGCGAAAAGACCGACGGGGCGCTGCTTTCCGGTGCGCGCATCTATTCCAAGCCGTACGCGGTCGCGCCAGCGCTCGACGGTGCTTCCGTCCTGGCGCGGGCGCTTCACCCTGTCGATTGGTCGAGCACCGTGAAGAACGTCAGTTTCCGCCTGTGTAGCGTCTGCGCCCAGCGCTCCCTGCCTTTGTCTTCAAGAGCAGTTAACGCCGTTGCGCTGACGTTACTACGAAGAGCCGCGACGACATCTGCCTTGATCCGTCCTGCCTTACTCAGCCCGAAGCTCCGCTGGATCGGCGATCGAACCAAAGACGGTGTTATCGAATCCATCCTGCAGCTTCTCGGCGCGCCACTGGTCGTATGCTGGCCACCACACTGGTTCACCATGGAATATGTCCGCGATTGCGCGCGCACAAGCCCGAGAATTAGAGGATCATACGAGGATGCCAGAGCGCCGACACGCAACACGACTGCATCGACCTCCGCTGCACATGCGACGACTTCGCCCGCGCCCGTCGCGTTACGTCGCTCATCGCTTTCCTCCAATCTTGCGAAAGACGCCGCGACCGGCTTTGCCGACCGCGCGCCAGAAGACATGCTGCGCCCCGCGGCGCACGATCTTTTCGGGGTTGCCCGATGCGACTGCTTCAACGTCACCGAGCACGCTGCCGGCGTGATACATGTCGCCGCGCACCTTTCCGATCGTCATGCCGCTTGCCACGGCCGCAACCGTTCCGGCAGCGAGCGCAGCGCCGACGTCGACGCCTTGCGCCGCCTGTTGCCCGAGCACGTCGGCCGCAGCATCGAGCGCAGTGCTCTCGATCGGAGCTGCATTGTTCTGCACCTCATCGAGAACGTCGAGTTGCTTCTGCGCTGCGAGCACCGCGACTTCCGCTGTGAGTTCCGAGGCTTTGGCGATTGCGGCGACGAGCGCGCCGCGTAGCGCGTCGGCTGCCTTGGGATTCAGGCGCGCAAGGTACGCCTTCGCGCGTGAGCCGTCGGTAATAGGTATCATGTAGTTTGACCCTCCTGGTTTCCGAATAGCGTGGTGCTCGGCAAGATATTTCGTCGCACTAGGGCGAGCCAGCGCTCCCCGGGCGCCTCATAGGGTTTCAGTGCAGCGAGGATTTGCGGCCGAGGCTTGTCGATCCAGATGTAACCGCCTTGACTCAATTGCTTTGGCTTTAGCCACGTAGCGTAGCGCCGAGTGAATCCGAGGCGATCCGCGATGGCAACGTTCCGTATCAGCAAGATACATGACGAATGCCATCACGAGTTCAGCGAACGGCTCGTACTTTTGGTAACCAACCCAACGAAAGTTAGCGGACGCCTTTACTTGTATCGGTAGAGCCTGAAAGGAGGCGGCCTTATCGGCGTAGGCAATGACGTCAATGCCGCGATCTCGGCGTGGCAATGTGACTTCAAGACCAGCGCGATGGAGTTGCTCTATAACCTTGTCGCGTCCGAGCAGTCCGATCGTTTGCGCATCGAGTGTCTCAGACATTTTGTTGCCGATTCGTCGCCGCCGAGCAGTTCCCATGTCCCGTCAAACAACGCACCCGACTTGTCGAGCGGCCGCTCCTTGGAAGTCGTTCGAGGGCTCTAAAACAGGCGTGAACTGCGTGACGTGTCGCAATATTGCTTCAGCGCTCGTGCTGCCGGAAATAGATTGCAGCTCGGGCGGTGGGCCAAGGTCGCGGTGAAGGTGCGCTATGCCCGCTCGAAAGTGAGCGTCACGCACTTGCTGCGTCCTCGGCGTGACACTTCGCGTTCGTGATATACTGCCTCTTGCGCCGCGAGGGACGCGCCGCGCACGGTTTGCTCTTCGGTGCTAACCCGCACATAGGCAATCGTGCTGCGCTCCACGGACCGTACCCGAGCCATGTTCGCCTCGCTTTCTTGTTCACTATCGAACCGGGAACGGTCTGGAGTAATTACCGGCCCCGCCGGTCAGCGATACTTCGAGTCTACCCTAAATAAAATGACAGTAGCGCCCGCGGAGGCGCTCACGTGCGCCGAACCCTTCAAACCTAAGGGGGGCCGGCCCCGGAAGGCGGTATGATCTGGAACGGACCACTCTTAGGCTAGAGGATGACCTGAGGCGCTACGTAACAGAGGGCCAGAAGGAGTGCGCGGAACGGGCACGCTTGGAGGCAACTCTGTAGCGGCATTTGTAGCCCCACTCGGATGCAGAAAGGTGCATTTACGTGCAACTTGGTGCAGCAAGCAGGCGCGGGATTCGGCTGTATTTGCAGGGGTTTGCGCGTGTGCGCAACTTGGTGCAGCAGCGCCGGGCCACACAAGTGGTTCGAGGTTGGAGTCCCTGGCGGTGCACCAGAGTAGAGGCCCGCGAACGCGCGACGTTCCCGGGCCTTTTGCGCGCTCGCGCACGAGCAAAGATTTGGCGGCGCGAACAGGAATCGAGCGGAAGGCGTTATACTTAACGGGGTCGCCGAACCGCGTCGGCCGGCCGACGGGCAAGTGGCGGAACTGGCAGACGCGCTGGATTTAGGTTCCAGTGGGGCAACCCTTCAGAGTTCGAGTCTCTGCTTGCCCAGAGCCCCGGTACCGCGCAGATGCGGAAGTAGCTCAGTGGTAGAGCATCGCCTTGCCAAGGCGAGGGTCGCGAGTTCGAATCTCGTCTTCCGCTAACCCCCACCGTGGTGCGGCAGGCTACCGAGACCCCGCCGCTCGAGGAGAATGCCGCCATTACGACGTCGACTCTCACCAAACTTGCGCCCACCAAAGTCGAACTTGAGATCAGCATCCCGCCGGAGGAGATCGAGGCCGCGCGAGAGCGCGCCTTTCGCAAGCTCGTGAAGAAGGCGAAGCTGCCCGGCTTTCGGCCGGGCAAAGTGCCGCGCGGAATATTCGAACAGGCCTACGGGAGCGAAACCATCGCGAGCCAAGCGATGGACGATGTCGTCCCCGAGGCCTACGCTCGCGCCGTGTTGGAGCACGGTCTCGAGCCGGTGGACCGGCCAGCGCTGGAACTTCTACCGGCGGAGCCGGATCAGCCGGCGCGGGTCAAGGCCGTTGTGGACGTTCGGCCCGAGATCGTTCTCGGGCAGTACAAGGGCCTAGCGCTGCGGAGCGAGCCTCACCCTGTCGAGGACGGGGATGTCGAGCGAACCGTTCAAGCCCTGGCGCGCGAGCGTGCGACGCTCCTCCCGGTCGATCGTGCCGCAGCCATCGGCGACGTGGTCACGATGGATTACGAAGGGACGATCGACGGCGTTGCGTTCGAGGGAGGCACGGCCAATGGGCAGATGACCGAGCTCCGCGAGGACCGGTTCGTTCCGGGTTTCGTCGCCGGCATCGTGGGGATGAAGGCCGGGGAGCACCGGGATGTCGAGGCCGCCTTCCCTGCGGAATACCCGCAGGCCGGGCTCGCCGGGAAGACGGCGATCTTCAGCGTTCGGGTCCACGAGATCAAGGAGTTCGAACTCCCCGTCATCGACGACGAGTTTGCCAAGGCCGTCTCAGGAAACCAGTCCCTAGACGCACTGAAAGCCGACGTACGCACGCGGTTGGAAGCGATAGCGCGGTCGCGGTCGCGCCGGGAACTCGCCGATCAAGCGATCGCGCAGCTGCTGGGATCTCACGATTTCCCCCTGCCGGAGATTCTCGTCCTGCGCGAGGTAGAGAGCATGCTGAGCGATGCCCGGAGCCGCGCGTCGCGCGCAGCGGTGCCGTTCGAAGAGTATCTCGCGAGCATCGGTAAGAGCGAGGAAGATCTTCGCGGGGAGTACCGGCAGGAAGCCGAGCGAAATGTCAAGAGCATGCTGTTGCTCGAGAAGATCGCGAAGATCGAACGAATCGAAGCGACGCCCGCCGAGATTATGGCCGAGTTACATGCACTTGCCGAGCAGTACGGGCAACCGGTAGAGCGTGTCCGCAACATCCTCGGCAACAGCCTATCCTCGCTGCGGGACGGCATCGTCCGGAATAAAACGGTGGAGTATCTGCTCGAAAACGCCATCATGGAGGAAGCAACCACCGCGACTGCGTCGTAGTTAATAGCCATGGCTGAAGGCCGGGGCCCCGGCGGCTTTGCGGCGGGGGGCGCGTAGCGCGTAGCGCGGACGCGCCATTTTCACCTCAGCGTCTGCTGCCGTAGGGTGTGTGCGTGCACTTCAAAGGGGGAGAGATATGGGTCACCTGGTCCCGATGGTCGTCGAGCAGAGCGCGCGGGGTGAACGAGCGTTCGATATTTACTCTCGTCTGCTGAAGGATCGGCTCGTCTTCGTCGGGGGACCGATCGACGACCAGCTGGCCAATCTCGTGATTGCGCAGCTGCTCTTTCTGGAAAAGGAGGACCCCGAAAAGGACATCGACATGTACATCAACAGCCCGGGCGGGAGCGTAACGGCTGGCCTCGCGGTCTTCGATACCATGCGGTACATCAAGCCCGACGTGGCCACGATCTGCGCCGGGATGGCGGCCTCGATGGGGTCGGTGCTCCTAACGGGTGGTGCCCCGGGGAAGCGCATGGCCCTACCCCACTCGAAGATTCTGATCCACCAGCCGTGGGTCAACCAGATCGGAGGGCAGGCCACGGATATCGAGATCCACGCTCGGGACCTCATAGCCACCCGGCGGACCCTGGCGGCCATCTACGAAGAGACCGTCAAAAAGCCGATAGAACAGATACTGAAGGATATCGAAAGGGATTTCTACATGACCTCGCAGGAAGCCAAAGAGTACGGTATCATAGATACGATCATCGAGAACCGCCAGTCTTTGCCCGCGCCGGCATAGCCGCCGGAAGGCACGACAGAGGAACGCATGTTTCGCTTCGGGGACGAAAAGGGCCAGCTCAAGTGCAGTTTCTGCGGGAAATCGCAGGAACAGGTCCGCAAGCTCATTGCGGGCCCGGGTGTATACATCTGCGACGAGTGCATCGAGCTCTGCAATGAAATCATCGAGGAAGAGCTCTATAAGAACGTAGACGAGAACCTTCGGCTTCGCAACATACCGAAACCCAAGGACATCAATCACATTCTCAACCAATACGTCATAGGCCAGGACCGCGCGAAGAAATCCCTGGCGGTCGCAGTCTACAATCACTACAAGCGCGTCAACATGGGCGCCACGGCCGACGACGTCGAGCTTCAGAAATCGAACATCCTTCTCGTCGGCCCCACGGGTTCGGGCAAGACCTACCTCGCGCAGACGCTCGCGAAGATTCTCGACGTGCCGCTCGCCATGGCGGACGCAACGTCGCTGACCGAAGCCGGCTACGTCGGCGAAGACGTCGAGAATATACTGCTGAAGTTGATCCAGGCAGCGGATTACGACGTCAAACGAGCCGAGAAAGGCATCGTCTATATCGACGAGATCGACAAGATCGCGCGTAAGAGCGAGAACCCGTCGATCACGCGAGATGTCTCCGGCGAAGGCGTGCAGCAAGCCCTGCTTAAGATTCTTGAAGGAACGACGGCGAACGTTCCGCCTCAAGGCGGCCGCAAACACCCGCATCAAGAGTTCATTCAAATAGACACGACCAATGTGCTCTTCATCTGCGGCGGCGCCTTTGATGGATTGGAGCGCATCATCGAATCTCGCGTCTCGAACAACAACATGGGCTTCCGCGCGCAACCCGAGGCGAAGCGAGACCAGCACGTTGGGAAGCTCCTCCAGCAGCTCATGCCCGAAGATCTGCTGAAGTTCGGTCTGATTCCCGAATTCATCGGCCGCCTCCCGATCGTGGTGACCCTCGACGCCCTCGACGAGCTAGCGTTGCGGCGGATTCTCGTGGAGCCGCGCAACGCGCTGGTGCGCCAGTTCCAAAAGATCCTGTCGATCGACGGAGTCGATCTTCAGTTCACGAAAGAGGCGCTCATCGCGATTGCGGCTCGCGCCCAAGGCCGCAAGACCGGCGCCCGGGGCCTGCGATCGATTCTCGAGGAGACGATGCTCGACGTCATGTACGATTTGCCTTCGCTGCAAGGCGTGAAGAAGTGCATCGTCAACAAAGAAGTCATCGAGAAGAAGGAGCCGCCGACGCTGATCTATAGCGAGCGCCAGAAGGATATGCCGGCGTAGCAGAACGCCGGCGGCGACGCCGCCCGAGGTGCAATGCGGCGCGACGCTGAACGCAAGCGGACCGTGACGCAATCCCAGCCGCTCTCCAAGCACTACGATCCCAAGGCCGTAGAGCCGAAGCACTACCGCCGTTGGGAAGAGGCGGGCTGCTTTCACGAAGAGCCCGATCCGGCTCGCCCTCCGTTTATCATCTGCATGCCTCCGCCGAACGTTACGGGCCGTGCGCACTTGGGGCACGGATCCACCTACGCTCCGATGGATGCGCTGGTACGCTATCACCGCATGCTTGGCGAGAACGCCGACTGGCTTCCCGGGCTTGACCACGCCGCCATCGCCACCGAAGCCGTGGTCATAAGGGAACTTGCGAAAGAGGGCCTGACTCGCGACGCGCTCGGCCGGGAGAAGTATCTTGAGCGTACCTGGGGCTGGGCGCGCAGATACGGTGGAACGATCGACGAACAGTTTCGTGCGCTCGGCTTCGGGCCGGACTGGCAGCGGAGCCGCTTCACGATGGACGAGGGGCTTTCCGCTGCAGTCTGCCGGGCGTTCGTGCAGCTCTACGACGAAGGACTGCTCTATCGCGGCAAGCGCCTGGTCAACTGGGATCCGAAGGCCCGGTCGACGATCTCCGACGCCGAAGTGGAGCACGTCGAGCGCGACGCGCACCTGTGGACGATACGATATCCTCTCGAAAAGGACCCTACGGCTGCCTCCGACTACATCGAGGTGGCTACGACTCGCCCCGAAACGATGTTGGGCGACGTTGCGATCGCCGTTCACCCGGAGGACCCGCGCTACAGGCGCTACGTTGGGCGGCGCGCCGTGCTGCCTCCGCTCCTGCAGCGTACCATCCCGATCGTTGCGGACGAGGGCGTGGAGATGGACTTCGGCACCGGTGCCGTGAAGGTAACGCCGGCTCACGATCCGACGGACTATGAGATCGGGTTGCGCCATAACCTACCGATGCCCTCGGTCTTGGACCTGGGCGCCTGCGTTACGGCGGCGGAAGTCGAGGTCGGGCGCTACGCCGGAATGAGCCGCGATGAGGCGCGAGCGGCGGTCGTCGAGGATCTTCGATCGCTTGGTTTCCTCGTCGAGGAGCGAGCCTACCGGCACGCGGTCGCCGTGAGCGAGCGGACCGGCGAGGTCGTCGAGCCGATGCTCTCGGAGCAGTGGTTCCTCGAGATGAAGGCGCTCGCCGCTCCGGCGCTGCAGGCCTATCGCGACGGGCGGCTGCGCTTCGTACCGGAACGCTACGGCCGCACCTACGAACAGTGGCTTGAGAATATTCGCGATTGGAACGTCTCCCGCCAGGTGTGGTGGGGGCATCAGATTCCGGTGTGGTATGCGCCCGGCGGGGAGCCGGTCGTCGCCGAGAACGAGGCACAGGCGCGCCGCATCGCACGCGAGCGATACGGAAGCGAAACCATCACGCGCGATCCCGACACGCTCGACACGTGGTTCAGCAGCGCGCTGTGGCCCTTCTCGATCCTCGGCTGGCCGGAACCAACGGCCGAACTTGCGCGCTGGTATCCTAGCCAGGTGCTGATCACCGGGGGGGAGATCATCTTCCTTTGGGTCGCACGCATGGTCATGCTCGGGCTCAAATTTCTCGGCGAGGTGCCCTTTCCGGCCGTCTTCGTCGCGCCGCTCGTCTTCGACGCGCAGGGGCGTAAGATGAGCAAGTCGCTTGGAAACGCTATCGATCCGCTCGATCTCGTCGAAGGTTACGGTGCCGACGCATTCCGCATGGGCATGATGCGCCAGATGCGTTTGGAAGGACAGGAGGTGCGCTTCAACGAGTCTCGGTGCGAGGAAGCGCGCAACTTCAACAACAAGATCTGGAATGCGACGCGCTATGCGCTGGCGTTGCCGGAGGGCCTTCCACGTGCGCTTTCGCTGCCGGCGGCCGAGCGCTTGACCCTTGCCGACAAGTGGATTCTCACTCGCCTGCACGAAACGGTTGCGACGGTCACCCGCTGCCTCGACGCATACGATTTCGGTACGGCGGCAGAGACGCTGTGGCGGTTCACCTGGTATGAAATCTGCGACTGGTACCTCGAAGCCACCAAGATCGATGCCGCCAAGGCGACGCGTGCGGCCGTACTCTCCTTCGTTCTGAACAACGCGATGCGATTGCTGCATCCGATCGAACCCTTCATCACGGAGGAAATCTGGCTGGCTCTGCCCCACGATGGGCGGACGATCGTTACTGCCGCTTGGCCCGACCCGCTCGAGATTCCGAGCTTCCCGGCGGATGCGGCGATATTCGCAGCCTTGCAACAGACTGTCGAGCGCATTCGCAAACTTCGTGCGCACATCGGCCTGCAGCCCAAGCAACCGGTAACGCTCGACGCCCCCAACGGTATTCCGGGAGAGATTGCCGATCTGCTCGCTCACTACGTGACGGGCCGCATCGAAGCGATGGGCGACGGCCAGACGCCCGTGGCGGAGGCCTTGGCGTCGGTCGATGCCAAGGCACCCGCGAACGTGCTCTGCGAGCGCTACCGCAAGGAGCTCGCGCGCCTTCGCGAGGAGGTCGCGCGCAGCGAGCGCAAGCTCTCCGACGAAAGCTTCGTAGCGCATGCCAAGCCCGGCGTGGTGGCGAAGGAACGCGAAAAAATGGGGAACTATCGCAGCGAGCTGGCCCGGGTCGGAGCAGCACTCGCCGAGATTGGGGAGATCGCATGAAGGCGGCCGTGGCGGCAAGGCGTCAATTGATCGGGGCGGCTGAGATCGAGCGCATCATCGCTCGTCTGGCGCACCAAATCCTCGAGCCTGGGGGCGCGCCGGAGGGTCTCTATCTTATCGGGATCCGGCGCGGCGGTGAGGCGCTCACCGGGCGCATTGCGGCGCAGATCGAGCACATCGGTGGCCGCAAACCCGCGCTCGGCTTCGTGAACATCAATCTTTACCGCGACGACGAGGTCTCGCGGCAGATGCCGGAGTCGCAGATCCCCGACGAGGTCACCGGAAAGACCGTTGTGATCGTCGACGACGTGCTCTACACTGGGCGTACCGTGCGTTCGGCGCTGGATGCAGTCACCGATCTCGGCCGTCCGGCCACGATC
>JAJXWN010000035.1 GCA_021781595.1 bacterium
CAAACCGAAGCGCGCCGTCAAGGAGCGCCGAACCAAACGCAAACCGTGTAGCTTCTGTGTCGACAAGGCGATCGACATCAATTACAAAGATGTCGGGCGCTTGAAGAAATACGTCTCCGAGCGCGGGAAGATACTGCCGCGGCGCATCTCCGGCAATTGCGCGAAGCATCAGCGAATGCTGACCGTCGCCGTGAAGCGCGCGCGCATCATCGCGTTCCTGCCGTTCGTCAACGAGTAGGCGGTACCGATGAAAGTGATTCTTCGCAGCGACGTCAAGGCGCTCGGCAAGAAGGGTGAAATCGTCGACGTCGCCGAGGGATACGGGCGCAACTATCTGCTTCCGCGCAACCTCGCCTCCGAGGCGAGCAAGGGCGCGCTAGCGGCCCTCGACGAGCAGCAGAAGGCCAAGGCCAAGCGTGAAGCGCAAGCGCTCGCCGACACCAAAGAACTCGCCACGCTATTCGAGAGCAGACCCGTCTCCGTCGCGGCGAAAGCGGGCGGCAACGGCAAACTCTTCGGTGCCGTTACCAATGCCGATATCGCGCAAGCGATCGGGACGGCGTTTTCGGTGTCCGTCGACAAGCACAAAGTCGAGGTAAAGACATCGATCAAAACGCTCGGTTCCTATCCCGTCGAGATCCGTCTAGGTAAGAATATCGTCGCTAAAGCGACGGTCAACGTCGTCGCGGCGTAAGCTCGAGCGGTGTCGAGGCTCGGGGAGAACCCAAACCTGATTCGTTTTCGCCGCAAATTCGGTAGCGAAGACGAGATGGGCCGTTACGTTTCGGCGCTGTACGACGTGCTGGCGAGCGCGATCGGAGCGGACAAGCTCGTTCTGCGTGCGGGCAAGATGAACGCGTTGAAATTGATGCGGTCGCAAGCGCTTCCGGACCGCATCTGCGCGTTACAGCGGCTGGTCTGCGAAGACCCGACGCTCGAACGCGTCACCGGCCGTGCCGATGTCCGGCGCGTCCTCAACGAGATCGAGGAGCGGCTGGCTGATTTGATCGCTCACAAGAGCGTCGAAGACGCGATCGATCGGCGCATCAACGCGAAGATGATCGAACGGCAGCGGGAATACCTCCACGATATCAAACTCGAGACGCTACGCGAGGACACGGGGCCGGAGACGCCCGCGACGCAGAAAAAGCTGGAGGATCTAGAACGGCTCGACGCACGGGGTCTGGCGGCGTCGGCGCTACAGATCTTGCGCCCGCAATCGCTGAAGGAGATCGTAGGGCAGGAAGCGGCGATCCAATCGCTGCTGGCCAAGATCTCGTCCCCCTATCCGCAGCACGTCATTCTCTACGGTCCGCCGGGCGTCGGAAAGACGACCGTCGCGCGCCTGGCACTGGAAGTGGCGAAGGCGCGCGCCTACGCTCCGTTTCCTAAGAACGCACCCTTCGTCGAAGCCGGCGGCACGACGCTGCGCTGGGATCCGCGAGAAACGACCAATCCGCTGCTCGGCAGCGTGCACGATCCGATCTACCAGGGAAGCAGACGCGAGTTCTCCGAAGCCGGCATCCCCGAACCGAAGCTCGGTCTTGTTACCAAAGCCCACGGCGGCGTGCTCTTCATCGACGAGATCGGCGAGATGGATCCACTCCTGCAGACGAAGCTTCTCAAAGTGCTCGAAGACAAACGCGTCAGGTTCGAGTCGTCGTATTACGACGATTCTGCCGCCAACGTTCCGGCATATGTGAAGAAGCTCTTTGCCGATGGCGCTCCGGCGGATTTCATCCTGATCGGAGCGACCACGCGCGAGCCCGAGGACATCGATGCGGCGATTCGATCGCGTTGCGCGGCGGTCTACTTCGAACCGCTCACGCAAGCGCAGATCGTCGCGATCGTGCAGGCCGCGATCAAGCGATTGGGCGCTAAGGCGGCTCGCGGCGTACCCCGGCTGATCGCCGCGTACACGGTGGAAGGACGTAAGGCCGTCCAAGTCGTCGCCGACGCATACGGTCAGGCGCTCTACCGCTCGCACGGGCCACGGCGAGCTAAGCGTGCGGACGATCCCGCCGCGAACGCAACCAAGAACGTCACGATCGGCGAAGACGACGTGCGCGCAGTCGTGCAGTCGGGCCGCCTGGTGCAGCATACGCTCGTGCGGGCTCGCTCGGTGCGTGAGATCGGCAAGACCTTCGGCCTGGGCGTCGTGCACTATCTCGGCAGCATCATCGAGATCGAAGCGGTCGCATTCCTCGCCGCTCAGCCGGGGAAAGGGACGATGCGCTTCAACGATACCGCCGGCTCGATGGCGAAAGACAGCGTTTTCAACGCGGCTGCGGTGCTGCGCGCCGTTACCGGCATCGATACGGCGAATTACGATCTGCACATCAACGTAATCGGAGGTGGCAACATCGACGGGCCCTCTGCGGGGCTGGCGATATTCTTGTCGCTCTACTCGGCGCTCACGAAGACGCCCCTGCCGCAGGACGTGGCGATTACGGGTGAGCTCTCGATCCAGGGCAAGATTCGCGCGGTGGGAGGGATCGTCGAGAAGATCTACGCTGCGCGGCAGGCGGGCATGCGGGCGATCGTCCTGCCGAAGGAGAACCGGCGCGAGGTCTACGGCGCCCTTGCCGGGATAGAGGTATTGCCCGTTACGTCGGTCGAGCAGGTTTTTCGTTCGCTGGATCTCCACAAGAAATCCACAAGGCACCCGGCTCGAGCGCGGCGCAGTACGTCGGCACGGACATGAGCGTCACCAACCTCTCCGTCATCGATCGGATCCCGCCTGCGAACCTCGAGGCGGAGATGGCCTTGCTCGGCTCGATTCTGGTCGATCGCGAGATCATGGGCGTGGTCGGCGAGATCGTCCGCTCCGAAGACTTTTACGCTCACGTGCATGAGTCGATCTATGCCGCTCTCCAGCGACTCTACGAGCGGGGAGAGCCGCTCGACAAGATCACCGTCGCAGAAGAGCTGAAGCAGCTGGGCTTGCTCGAACGAGTCGGCGGTGTCCCGTACCTCTCGAGACTGATGGACACCGTGCAAACTGCAGCGTCGGCGTCTTATTACGGGAAGATCGTGCGCGAGAAAGCCGCGCTGCGCGGGCTGATCCATGCCGGGACGCAGATCACGCAGATCGGTTACGAGAACGAGGAAGACGTCGACGGCGCGCTCGACCGCAGCGAACAAATCGTCTACGAGGTCGGGCGGCGGCAACTCCGGGGTGAGTTCGTGCCGATCAACCAGCTGCTCAAACCCGCCTTCGAGCACATCGACAAACTCTATCACAGCCACGGCGATCGCACCGGCTTGACCTCCGGCTTCCGCGATATCGATGCGATGACGACCGGGTTCCAGCCGGGGAACTTCATCATCCTCGCCGCGCGGCCGGGCATGGGCAAGACGTCGTTCGCCTTGAATATGGCGGCGCTCGCGGCGCGCGAGGAGACGCAGCCGATAGCGTTCTTTTCTCTCGAGATGTCCAACGACGAGCTCGTACAGCGGCTGATCTGTGCCGAAGCGCGCATCAGCATGCACGATATGCGTCGCGGAAATATCAAGGCGCACCAGTGGGAAGAGATCTCGCGCGCGATGGGAGCGCTCAACGAGCTGCCGATCTACCTCGACGATTCGGCCGGGATCACGATCTCCGATATTCGCAGCCGCTGCCGCCGCCTGAAATCGTCGTCCGGACTCTCGGCCGTCTTCGTCGACTATCTGCAGTTGCTGCAGCCCGGCGCGGTCGGGCGAGGTGCCAATCGCAATGAAGAGCTCTCCGATATCTGCCGTACGCTGAAGACGACCGCGAAGGATCTCTCCGTGCCGATCGTGGCGCTCGCGCAGCTAAACCGCGGCGTCGAATCGCGGAACGACAAACGCCCGATGCTAGCCGACCTGCGCGATTCCGGGTCGCTCGAGCAGGAGGCCGATCTCGTTGCATTCCTCTACCGCGACGGGTACTACAACAATGAGGCGCCCGAGCCGGACCTCACGGAGTTCATCATCGCGAAGCACCGCAACGGGCCGACGGGGATGGTCAGGCTGCGTTTCCAGCGCGAGTACACGCTCTTTCTGCCCTACGGCGACGATACGCACTTCCCAGCGGCATAACGCGGGTTACGTCTCGCCGATCTTCTCCGCGCGGTAGCTGCGAGTGAGTTCGCGGTACTCGTCGGCGCCGGTGGCTACCCATTTCGCGGCTTCGCCTCCCAACGGCTTCTTGACCGTTGCCGGCGCTCCGGCAACGACGACGCGCTCGGGGATGCGTGCCTTTTCACCGACGACGCTTCCGGCCGCGACCAGCGACGAGGCGCCGACGATCGCGCCGTTGAGTATCACCGCGTTGCTGCCGATCAACGCGTGGTTTTCGATCGTGCAGTCTTCCATCACCGCGCAGTGGCCGACCGTCACGTCGTCGCCCAGGACCGTCGTGCAGTTTCGGCTGACGTGCAGCACGCAGTTGTCCTGAACCGACGTTCGCGCGCCGATGCGAATCGGGCCGTTGTCGCCCCGGACCACGGTCCCGAACCAGATGCTCGACTCCGGGCCGACCTCTACGTCGCCGATCAGCACGGCCGTCGGCGCGACGAATGCGGTTGGGTCGACCTTCGGCACTCTGCCGCGAAACTCGATGAGCATACCCTACCTCCGGCGAAACCTATTCGGATGCACCGGCACAACACCCCGCTCCGCGGCGCCAAGGCGACGCCGCGACCAGCCCCGGACGATCCAAACTACACGGCGACCAACTACGCTTACGCCGGCAAGACGGGCCACATTCATGAAGTGGTCGAGATCGGCGGCCGGCGGCTAGCGAAAGTGGGCTTCGACGATCGCAAGATCGTCTATTACTTCCTCGACGATCTCGAGATCGACGCGTAGCGCGACTACCATTTTCGAATCGACGGGAACAAGAGAAGCAGAAGAATGGTGAAGACCAGGATGTACGAGAGGTACGCGGCGATGGCACCCGACTGCGTCTTCCGAACGATATCGGCGACTCGCGATGCGCCGGAGGCGACGCGCCGGTAGAACCGGAGATCGAAGAACGGACGAATCGCGCTCGAATAGCGGGTGCTTCGCTCACCGTGGGGAGGCCCTTCGACCGCGATCTCGCGCGTCGTTCGCATGCCGGCGTCCAAAATAACGCGCGAGGGGTTCGCGAATCCGGTACCCGTATATTGCGTCCAGGGGCGGTAAGGCTCACCCGAGGTCCATACCTCGGTGCTGCGAGCGCGCGGCCGCGGAATCACACGCGCGAGCAGCCAGAAGAGCAGCGCGAAACCGCCGATTGTCAGCGCCAGCGCGGGCGGAGACGCCGAGGAGAAACCGGGGAACGCCGGCTGCAGCAAGGGCGCCGTCCCGGTTATTCCCGCAACCGCGTTCGCGTGCGAGAGGCCGTCGATGGCCGGTGCCGCCAGCGTCAAGAGGGAGCGAGCGAAGATACCCGCCGAGAGGACCGCGAGCGCACCCAGCACGAGCGCCAAGCGTTTCCACGCGGAGGGCGTTTCGGTTGCGGCATGCGCTTGCGGAGATCGCGCGCTGCCGAGAAGCCCGATGCCCACCAGTTTGACGAATGCGACCACGGCGATGCCGGCGGCCACGCCGATGGTGGCACCGCACAGCGCGAACGCAAGTTCGAGAGCGACGCTGCCGGTGCGAAACGCCTGCATGAGCGACTCGAGAATCAGCCACTCGCCCGCGAAGCCCGCCATCGGCGGCAACGCGGCGAGTGAGAGCGCCGCGACGAGCATCGCTGCCGTCGTCACCGGCATCGATTTCGCCAAGCCGCCGAGCGATTCGAACGAAAGCGTGCCGCACCGGTCGACGATCGTGCTGCAACCGAGGAAGAGCGTCGCCTTCGCAAACGCGTGAGCGGCGATCTGCATGAAGGCGGCCGCCAGGCCGAGACCGACGAGCAGATCTAGGTGGATGGCGCGTCCCGCGAGCGCGACGCCGAACGCCGCCAGGATGATGCCACCGTTTTCGACGCTGGAGTACGCCGCCAGCCGCCGCATGTCGCGCTGGGCCATCGCCCACGCGATACCGAAGAAGGCGCCGAGCGCGCCGAGCGCAAGGGCCACGATCGCCCACCAGATGGGGACGCCGCCCGGCAGCCCGATGACAAAACGCGCCAGGCCGTAGAAGCCGGCGTTGAGCGCTCCGCCGGCCATGAGCGCCGCAACGGAGGCCGGCGCCGCCGAATAACCGTACGGAAGCCATACTTGCATGGGAAGCATGCCGAACTTCGCGCCGAAACCGATCAACAGCAGCACGAAGATGACGCCGCGTGCGGAAGCCGAGAGCGTGGCGGCGCCGGCGAGCGCGCTATCCAGAGAGTATCCGCCGCCACGATGCGCGAGGATGAGCAGCGCAGCGATCAAGCAGGCACCGGCCACGTGCGTTACGACGAGCGTGACGTATCCGGATCGTTCCGCCTCTTCGCGAGAGCCGGCGTACACGATCGCCCAATAGAAGCCGAGCGCGATCAGCTCCCATGCGAAGAGAAAGAGCAGCACGTCGTCGGCGACGCATACGAGGAGCGACGCCAGCGCGATCGCGCACGCTGCGGATGCGGCGGTCCGGCCGGTGCGCCGCTCGTCCGCGCCGCGCGAGCCCAATCCGTAGATGCCGGCCAGCAGTGCCGCCGCTGCGATGATGCCCACGAAGAACGCCGAAAGCGGATCGATGCGCACCAGCACGTGGATCGCGGGGTAACCGGCAACCTCCGGGACGGGGGCGCGCAGGCCCACGACCGCCGCCGCACATCCGAGCGCCCCGGCTGCGAGCAACGACAAGAAGCCCAGCGTCCGCCCGTAGCGGCCCGGCACGGCGATCGAGAGCGCGCATCCCAGCAGCGCCGCTCCCAGCGCCGAAAGAACGAGTTGCAGCGCGGTCACGGCATCGCCTCGCCGGCCGGCACCGCTCTGCCGAGCGCGACCGCGAGACCGTGGAGGATCGATAGCGGCGTGGGCGGCGTGCCAGGAATATAGACGTCCACGGGCACGATTGCATCGACCGGCCCCGCAACGTCTGGGCTATCGGACGAGATGCCGCCGGAGCATGCCGAGGTCCCGAGCGCGATCACGCTCTTCGGGTGCGGCATCGCATCGTACGCGCGGCGCAGCGGCTCCACCATCGGATGGGTCACCACCCCCGTCACGATCAAGATGTCGGCATGGCGCGGCGTCGCCGTCAAGAAGATCCCCAAGCGATTCGCATCGTAGAACGGATTGAAGATCGCCTGCAGTTCTTGCTCCTCCGAACCGTCGCTGCCGGCGTCGACGTGCCGCACGTGCACCGAGCGCCCAAACGGCGCCGCGCGCTGCCGAAGCCGTGCGACCTCGAAGGCAGGGGAGATCGCGAATGCAGTAGGCGCCCGCCGCGCGCATTCGCCGCACTGGTAGCAGCGCAGCGCATCGACCCGAGCCGCCGGCGAACCTTCCTGCAGGGCGCCCGATAGGCACGCAGCTACTCCCGCGCGCTGCTCCTCGAGCGGTGCGTTCAAGGCGGCGACGGCACCGCGGTAGCCGGCGGGCATCGTCCCGGAGCGCTGCGGGTAGCGCGTCGTGAGGATGCCGCGGCGCAGGCCGTACACGATCCAATTGCTCAACGGTCGACCTCCGCTTGCGACAACCCGAATGAATGTTCGATGAAGGAGAAATCCGTAAAGATATTGCCGGGCAGCGACGGCACGAAGAGCGGCCAATTGGCGTACGATGCGGATCGCAGAGCCACTCGGGCGATGCCGCCGTCGAACCGCACGAAGTAGAGGAGTTCGCCCTGCGGAGACTCGACGCGCGCGATGCCGCATCCATCCTCGAGGCGCGCGGGTGCGAGATACTCGCCGGCGAAAGCGCCGTCGAGAGCGTTGCGAATCGATCGGAAGGACCGCACGATCTCCGCACGGCGCACCAACGCTCGCGAGACCGCGTCGCCGTGGCTCTCGAGAGATTCCTCGCCCCCCATCGGCGTATACAGATAACCATCGTGCAGCCGGGCGTCGGACGATACGCCGCTCCCGCGCGCGACGGGCCCCACAGCGCCGTAGGCGATGACGAGTTCGCGCGCAAGCTTTCCGGTGCCGATAAGGCGGTCGAGCAGCGACTGGGTGGAGAAGAGCGCGTCGAGCACGGCGAGCACCTCCGCTTCGAGCCGGTCGAGCTGCGTCGCGCAAACGTCCGCAAGGCGAGCCATGACGTCGAAGCGCGTCCCTCCAACCGTGATGACGCCGCGCGCGAAACGGTTTCCGGTTGCCTCGGCGAGTAGGCGGTGGACGCGCTCCTTGGCTGCAAACGTCTGCGAGGACCCAACCGAAAGCGAGCCGTCGTCGGCGAGCTTCGCCAGCGCGTCGAGGTGTTGGTGGATGCGTTCGAACTCCACGAGAACCGCCCGCGTGGCGCGGGCACGCTCGGGTACCTCCAGCCGTAGCGCCGCCTCGGCCGCCTTAGAGAATGCGGCCGCATGGCTGGACGCCGTCGCTCCGCTCGCATGCTCGGCAACGTGCGCCGCGAGATCGAGCGGCACGCCGGTGAAGCGACGCTCGAGCTCGCGGCGCTTGAAGAACATCGAAGGATAGACGCTGATGAAATCCTCGCCCGCGGTCTCCACGATCCAGCGCGCCGACTCGACGATGCCCGATCGGACCGGGCCGTAGAGTATCGTGGAGACTTCCGGCGAATCCGCGCGCCGAAGTTCCTCGGCCGGCCGAACCTCGACGAGCGGGCGGGATTCGGGGAGATTTTCGAAGACGACGCCGAAGCGGTCGCGCGCCTCGCACTCGTGCCAGAGCGCGGCCGGGATCGCCGCCGCGAGCGATGGGACGGGCCCGAGCACGGCGCCAGGATACTCTTCCAACCCCCCTTCACCGCTGACGACGTAGCGCAGCACCGTGCGGTCTCCTACGCGATCGCCGAAGATCCATGCGAGACGTGTGCCGTCGCGCACCCGCGATAGAACCCGTTGTGCGACCTCGCGGGCACCGCGCATCTCTGCGGCGCTCACGAGCGGCCTTCCAGGATGCGAAATGTGCCTTCGAGCAGGCGGCCGAGTGGCGGCGGAACGAAGAGCCCGAGGCCGAGCACGACGGCGAAGCCGAGCAGCATCGCGGCGATCGCACCGGCGTCGCGCTCGCCGCGCCGAACCCCCGTGGGCGGCTCGCCGCCGCAGACGCTCGTCACCCATCGCACGATTCCCGCGAACGCGATTGCGAGCAGGAGGAGCGCCACGATCGCGATCCACCACTCGCGCCCGCCGAGACCGCCGGCGAGGATCATGAGTTCGCTTCGAAACGTGCCGAAGGGCGGCATACCTGCCAGCGCGAGGCCCGCCAGCGCGAACATGGTTCCCGATATCGGAAGCGCCGCCACCGCGCCGCGTATGCCCGCGATCTCGCGCGTGTTGAAACGATGGGAGAGGCGTCCGGCGCTAAGGAACGCCAGCGACTTGCTTGCTGCGTGGTTTATCGCGTGAAGGAAGGCCCCGGTCACCGCAATGCGCGCGCCGAAGGCCAAGCCGCATGCGACGATGCCCATGTGCTCGATGCTCGAATACGCGAGCATTCGCTTTATATCGCGCTGGCGCAGCAAGAAAAACGCTCCGACGAACAGCGAAAGCAGGCCGGCGACGAAGAATAGGCGATGCGTCATCGTGGTGCCGGTTGCGGCGTTGGCGATCGCCGCAAAGCGAACGATGACGTAGAGCGCATCCGATAGCAGCACGCCGGAGAGCATCGCACTCGTCGGCGTAGGACCCGCGCCGTGAGCGTCGGGAAGCCACGTGTGCATCGGTGCGAGCCCCATCTTCGTACCGAAACCAACCAGAGCGAGCACGAACGCCAGGCGCACGCCGTCGGGGTTCAGCCGTGAGGCAACCGCCATATAGGCGTTCCATACGGGTTCGTAGTGCTGGCCGAGAACCCCGGTGCCCGAGGCGTACAGCACAATGACGCCCACGAGTCCGATCGCGAGGCCGCACGATGCGATTAGTATGTACTTCCAGGCCGCTTCCAGCGAGGCCGCGGTGCCCTGCAGCCGCACCAGCAGCGCCGCGAGGACCGTGGTAACTTCCAGCGCAACCCATACGCCCGCCATGTTGGTCACCAGCGGAACGATCGCTTCGGCTGCGGCGAAAGCATTGGTCAGCGCGAGAAACTCGCGCCGGTAGATCTCGTCGCCGCCGCTGCCGATGCTCTCGACGCGCACGTACCAAGTCGTGTAGAGACCGACGGTTCCGTAGACGATCGCGACGGGCAGCAGAAAGAGCGCGGAGACGGCGTCCGGAGCGCCGGGCACGCCGTCCGCAGTTTGGAGAGCGAGCGCAGCGATGCACGCCGCCGTCGCGAGACCGCCGATCGCGGTCGCTATGCGCCCCAGGCGCGAAGGTACGAAGAGCACTGCGACGGCAAGCGCAGCGGGTACGACGGCGATAGCGACGGCGAGTCCGTTCATCCGCGCAGCCTCTCGAAGAAGGTGGTAGACGCGGAGGCCTCTTGCCCGACAAGGATCCGCACCAATACGGCAAAGACGACGACCGCGACGAGCACGTCGATCAGCAGAAGTACGCCGATGACGAACGGCAGACCCGGTGCCAGCGTCACGGTGCCGAAGAAAAGGCCGTTCTCGAGCGTGAGAAAGGCGATGACTTGGGCTAGGGCGTTTGGCCGGAGAATGGCGAGGAGGAAGCCGACGAAGACGATGGCCAAAGTCGTCGCCAAGTCGGCCTGCGGCAAGAAAGCGCCTTGATGGAGCGGGAGCTGCATCGCCGTGAGAATCGCGAAGCCGATCAGCGCGGCGGCCACGAGCAACGAGAGCGTGATGTTGATACGCGTCGGCAATTCGACGCGCGTGGATATCGTTCGTACCAGCGATTGCATGTAGATCGGAAGCGCAATCACTTTGAACAGGATCGTCAGCAGCGCCAAGGCGATCAAATCCCAGCTGCCTTCGGTAACCCCGACACCGAAGCCGATGGCGGCCACCAGGAATGACTGCACGGCGTACAAGCGGATGAGTTCCGAGATCACGACCGAGCGGAACAGGGCGAGCTGCACGAGCATGAGCAATACGGCGACGGTCCCCGCCAGGGCTTCCGGAACCGTGAGCTGATGTGCGATCACTACCCGACCCCCACGACGTAGGCGAATACCGCCAGAACCGCGACGAGCAGACCGGTCGCGATGAAATCCGGTATTTTGTAGAGGCGGAGCTTCGCGAAGGTCGTTTCGATCGTCGCGACGACCAGCCCGACGGCCAGCATCTTGGCGAAGAGCGTTACGACGGCAAAGAGCACCGGCGGCAACGACCCGCTGGACGACAACCCGACCGGCAACAGCAAGACGTTGATAAAGATCGTGTAGAGAAGGAATTGTTTCATCGAGCCGCCCCACCTGAAGAGCGCGACGGCTGGCCCCGAGTGTTCGAAGAAACGCGCGTCGTCGATCATCCCGAATTCGGTCGTTGCCGACGAGCTCTCGATCGGAATCCGCCCGGTGTCGACGAGCATCATCATGAAGAAGGCTGCGGTCGCCAGAAGGTGGGCGGGGCGAAGTACGTTTGCGGCCGAGTGGCGCAGGGCCGCGTTCATGGCGTACGGCAGGTCGGTACCGGTGAGAAACGCCACCGAGAAGAAGACGAAGATGAGCGTCGGCTCCACGAGGATGCCGACCATCACCGCGCGGCTGCTGCCGATTCCGGTATACTGGGAGCCCGCGTCCAAGGCGGCGAGCGCCGTTACGAACCCCGCCAGCGCGAGGACGAACGCGCCGCCTAGAATATCGCCGTACGTCGCTCCCGGCAAGGGATAGGTCGTGAGCACCGGGATCAGCGTGGCCACGGTTGCGTACGCGCCGCACGCAACGTAGGGAGCCGTGCGAAAGATCCAGGAGGAGGGTTCCGGCAGCAGCGACTGCTTGCGAAAAAATTTGAGGATGTCGCGATACGGCTGAAAGATCGAGGGCCCGTGCCGTCCTTGAACGATCGCTTCGATGCGCGCGATGCAGCCCGCGAGCAACGGCGACAAAAACAGCAGCGATGCCACCTGCGCCGCTTGTACGAAAATAGGCGCTAGCGTCACTCCGGCGTCCCCATCGTTTCGGACTGCTTACTCAAACCATTCTCCGACACTGACGTACATTCGTAACATCAGGAGTCATTGGCCTATTCGGCAGTTTGCGACGCGAGATCTCGCCGGCGGACTCCTCCGCCTACGGCTTCTCATGTTCGCAGTGCCGGATTTCTCGGCCTGCTCCGGCAGGCCGATTTCGGGCTGGCCCGGTGCCGCGAGAGGGCAGGAGGGCTCGACGACGAACCTGGCTCGGCGCCGGTTGCGCCGACGTAGCTCAGTTGGTAGAGCAGCTGATTCGTAATCAGCAGGTCAGCGGTTCGAGCCCGCTCGTCGGCTTTCGCGCAAACCCCGGTGAAATCAAGCCTTTGCGCCGATTACCGCTTTTCCCCGTCTCCGATTTTGCAGCGCTGCCCCCGAGTTTGCCTTGACCCGCTGATATGAGTCGCTCCAGGGCCTTCGCCGCCGCCAGGACGGCTTGGATGCCCGCGGGGCGCAGCTGTGCTTGTGCTATCATGGAGACGTTCCGATGGAATCTACGGCAGGGCATGCCGGAAGTAACGCTCCCCGAGCGCGGGACAGGTTGTCACATACGAGCATGTGAGACCTGTGGGAGTTGCTGCCGCAAGAACCACGCCAACCTGTCCCGCAAACGGGAGACGAATCCCACGGGCAGGCTCGGAGCGAGAAGCGCTTCGCTCGCAAGAGCGTTGCAGAATCCTCGCCTGCACCGCGATCGGTGGACTTTACGATGGGGAGCATGTCAACGTGGATCCCTCCAGAGAGAGTGGCCCAAGCCTGCCGCGAGACCGCTTCGGCGCCGAGGCGATCTGCGTTTTTGTTTGACGGACTATAGTTGAATGGCTATAATGGCTAGGTGAAGTATCTTATCTGGGTCGGAAGCGCCGAGAAGGACCTTGAGGCGCTTCCGGCTGCAGTTCAGGATGAACTTCGTGCTGCGTTGACGGTTGCTCAGTATGGCGGGAAGAGCGATAAGGCAGTCCCCATGCGCGGCGATCTTCGTGAAGTAACGGAGATCAAAGTGAAGGGGCTGAGCGCAACGTACCGGGTGATGTATACCACGAAAATAGGAGACGAAATTTATGTCCTCGACGCTTTCCAAAAGAAAAGTAAGAGCGGGATCGCAACCCCAAAGAAAAACCTTGATCGTCTCCGCCAGAGGCTCAAGTGGTCGCGGGAGTACGGCGAGGAGTACTGAAATGCCGGTGTGTCGCGAAGCGAAGAGCGCGTGGGAGGGGTAGCCCGATCAGGAAGAGATGGACGTGAAGTGCGCAATCGCGATGGCGATTAGGGAGCGCATTGAACAAGAAGGGTTGACGCAGCAGGAAGCAGCAGCTTTTACGGGTGTTGCGCAGGCTGACGTTAGTGCAATTGTGAATGCTCGGGTTTGGGGGTTCTCCTTGGAGCGGTTGTCTGCGATCCTGGCTGCGTTAGGAGCGGATGTGCGAATGGAGTTGCATATTTCCTACTCCAGAAAGAAACACGGCAGCTTTCATATCGTAACGGCGTGTTGAGCGGTTGAGGGTCTTCCCGCAATCCACTAGTGTGCTGAACCATAATTGCCGCAACATGCCCAGCGGGTCCTTTCCGCCGATGCTTCGTTGCTCGTCGGTCACAACGCTACGGCGTTGCTCCCTCTTCGCGCCTCGCCCCGACGAAAAGTCCCTCGCTGGATCATGTCACGCCAATTATGGTTCAGCACACTAG
>JAJXWN010000036.1 GCA_021781595.1 bacterium
CGTGCTTGCCGTCGACGAAGAGTACGCGCACCCGCAGCTTGCCCAGCGCTTCTATAATCTGGTGCCGCTTGCCGAGATCGCCCCCGGGCTGCGCGAGCCCGCAACGCACGCAACCGTCGGCGAGCTGGCGGCAGCACTTGCGCCTAACGGCGTGCGCCGCAAGACGCGCACGTTGCATTTTGCGGCGGACCGTCAAGACGAGACCCCCGATGTACGGTTATCGCTCAGCCGCGTGGGCGTTTCGGGCGTTCGTCGCGTCATGCGCTTGAACGTCGACGGGAAGGAGCGCGTCTACAACGGCGAGTTCACGATGGTGGCGGATCTCGCACCGGATAAAGCCGGCGTGCACATGTCCCGCTTCGGCGAGATACTCGAAGAGGCGGCGCTCGACGTGCTGGCGCGTCCCGACGCTCCCGCGCGCATCGAGCGCGTGGTCGAGGCGATCGCCCGCGAAATCGTCCGGAGCCAGCGGGCGATTCGTGCCGACGTGCGGCTGCGCGCCGGCTTCGGGCTCGAGCGGTGGACGCCGGTGAGCGGCAAGCGCGCCGAAGAGACCTACACGCTCGTCGGCATCGCGCATGCGGACGAACGCGGTACGCGCCGCGCCGTGGGCGTGGAGGCCGAGGGCATGACGGCCTGCCCCTGCGCGCAGCTCATGATGCGCGAACACAGCGTGCGCGAGCTGATCGAGGCAGGCTTTTCGCTGGCCGACGCGCAGCGAGCGCTCGACGCGCTGCCGGTTGCAACGCACAATCAGCGCGGCAAAGGGAGCGTGCTGCTCGGCATCGCCGGTGCGCACGCCGACGCCGTCCGAGCCGAAGATCTGGTGGAGATCGTCGAGAACGCGATGTCGAGCGAGACGTACGATCTGCTCAAGCGCCCGGACGAATTCTTCATCGTCAACAAGGCGCATCACAATCCGAAGTTCGTGGAAGACGTCGTGCGTGGCATTCTCGCGCGTGCCCTCGACGTCTACGGCGATCTCGGAGACGATACGTTCGTCGCCGCGACGCAAGTGAACTACGAATCGATTCACAAGCACGACGCCTTTGCCGAAGCGTACGGCACGTTCGGCGAGTTCCGCGAAGAGTTGCGCACGGGAGTTTACTTGACGCAGAAGACCGATCTGGTTGCGTGGTTAGACACGCGCCCCTCATCGGTCGTGACGTAACCTCGCGGCCGACTCCAGGGCTGCGATCCGCTTCTTGAGAGACGGGTGCGAAGCGAAAAGAAAATCGAACCATGGCGGCTGTTCGTCTTCGGAAAGATTCTGGTCGCGCAGCCTACGGAATGCCTGCGCTCCGATAGCGGGCGCGTGCGTTGCTTCCAGCGCGAAGCGGTCGGCGGACCATTCGCGCGAGCGCATGAATGCCAGCAGCGCCGGACGCAGTGCGGCCGAGACGAGCGTCATCCAGAAGTAGAATTGGATCAGCGTTTCGGGTTCGTGCACGCGGGCCCGCCGGCCGGGCGGTAAGAGCAGCTCGCTGCCGAAGAGGATGACGGTCGTAAGCGTTCCGCCCAGCCCGATGATTCGCCAGCTGTCCTTGGAGACGTAGTGCCCAAGTTCGTGCGCTACCACGAAGGCGATCTCGTCGTCCGGAAAATGTTCGAGTAGCGTATCGCCTATTACGATGCGGTGCGTGTTGCCGATGCCGGTGACGAACGCGTTAGCCTTGGTCGTCCGGCGGCTCATGTCCATGCGCATGATTCGCGCGTCTTCGACACCGAAGGGCTTGGCAAGTTCGCGCAGGCGCCGCTCCAGGGGGCCGCGTAGCGGTTCGAAGCGGTTGAACAGCGGCATGACGTACACCGGTACGACCAGGTTCACGAGCGCGAACAGGCCGAATCCGCAGAGGCTGGCGACGAAGGGCCAGAGGCGCGGCAGACGGCGCGCGAGTTCGGCGAAACCTGTAACGATCAGCGCCGCGAAGAACGTACCGAGCGCGGTCTCCTTGGCGCGGTCGATCAGCCAACCGTGCAGCGGCTGATGCGTGAGGCCGTACCGGCGTTCCAGGGCGTAGTCTTCGAAGAAATCCACCGGCAGCTCGACAGCGGTGGTGACGGCCATCGTCGTCGCGACGAAAACCGCGGGATGCAGCCACGTGTGTTTGGGCGGGCGGGTGAGCTTGGCGATGAACCCGGCACCGCCGCCGAACGCGAAGGAGGCCGAGATCGGGAAGCCGCGCAGCATGCCGGCCACGGCATAGAGCCGCCGCTGGCGGCCGTAGGAGGCGGCATCTTTCGGTTTAACCGGGGCCGGCGCCCGCAGCTCGTGGGAAGCTTCGAACGCACGCACGGCGACGTAGCCGAACGAAAGACCGACCCCAAGTCCGACAAGAAGATCGCGCTTGGTCATCGTACATTCGACCTCAATGAAACTCCTCACCAACGCGCGGGTCTACCGCTACCATCCCGAGCGCCGCAGCTATCAGCGGTACGAGGCGCTCCTGATCGGCGGCTCGCGCATCCTCGGCTTCGAGCCCTCGGCGACCGGCCTCGGCGCCGAGCGCATCGATCTCGGTGGCGCCACGGTGCTTGCGGCCTTCGCCGATTGTCACGTTCACTTGACGGACACCGGATACTTCCTCGGTGAGCGAAATTTATGGGCGGCCAGCTCCTATGCTGCGTTTGCGGCCGCAGTCGAGCGGCTGCCTCGGGACCGCTACGTGCTCGCCGGCCAGTACGACGAAAGTTCGTGGGCGGACGGCGGTACGGCGGATGCAGCCCCGCTCGAACGGCACTTTCCCGAAGCCTACGCCATGCTCGTGCGTGTTGACGGTCATTCGTGCATCGTCAACCGCAAGACGTTCGCGTGGCTGGATCTTCCTCGTGCGACGCAGGGTATAGAGCGCGACGAACGCGGCGCGCCGACCGGCCGCCTCTCGCTGGGTGCCAACTGGGTAGCGCAGGCCGCGTTCCTCGCCGCGTTGCCGCTCGCGGTCAAACGGGCTGCCGACCGCCGTGCGGCGCAGCTCGCGCTCTCGCGCGGGGCGCTCCACCTTCACGCGCAGTTCGTTGGTTTCAAGCACGATGAGTACGCGGCCGAGATCGAGGCGTTGCGCGATCTGCCGAAAGCGAAATGGTACCCGAAGATATGCGAACCGGACCCGCAGCTCGCTGTCGAGCTCGGCCTGCCGTATATCGGAGGCGACGTCTTCCTCGACGGTTCGATCGGCAGCTGCACGGCGGCAGTCTCCGAACCGTTCCTGCTCGCACCCCCCGGCGGCGGTTCCGCCACCGGAGGGCTCAATTACAGCGACGAGCGCCTCTACGATTATTTCGCACGAGCCGAGGCGCTCGGCATATCGGCCGGCGTGCACGCGATCGGCGACCGCGCGATCGAGCAGTGCATTGCGACGTGGGAGCGCGTGTTGGGCGGTAGGCGCAGCGAGCGCGGTACGCGCCACTTCATCGAGCACTTCGAGATCGCCAAGCCCGAGCACATCGAGTCCTGCGCTCGCATGGGCATCTACCTCTCGATGCAGCCGCAGTTCGACCTCCTGTGGGGCGGGCCGGGGCGGATGTACGAAGCGCGTTTAGGCGAGAGCCGGATGCGCTCGATGAACGCGCTCGGGCGCATAGAGCGCGCCGGCGCCGTCCTCTGCGGCGGCGACGACAGCCCCGTCTGCGAACTCTCGCCCCTGACCGGCATGCAAGCCGCAATCGCCCATCACGAGCCGGGGGAACGGCTCACGCCCGAGCAGGCTCTCACGATGTATACCTACAACGCAGCGCGCCTCGCGCACGCCGAGACGCAGACGGGCGTGCTCGCCCCCGGATACGCGGCCGACTTCGTCGTGCTCGACCGCGATCCGCTCGCCGGCGGGGACTTCGCCGCGTGCAGCGTTCTCGAAACCTGGGGCGACGGCGAGCGGATCGCCTGTTAGATCAGCGAGATCGTCTCCTTCGGTTTCGGGTGCGCTTCGAGCACCTGAATCAGCGCTTTGGCGAGTTCGTCGCAGATCGGGTCGTCGATCTCCTCGATGCGGCCTTCGTCGGCGAGCAGGGCTTTCCAGGGATCGATCGGCAAGCGTCCCAGCACCGGCGCGTTCGCCAGCTCCGCGACCCTCTCCGCATAGGAGGGGCCGAAGATCTCGTACTTCGTCCCCGTATCGGGCGCGACGAAGTACGACATGTTCTCAACTACGCCGAGCACCGGTTTCTTGAGCTGGCGAACGAGGTTCGCAGCCTTGCGCACGATCATCGTCGCCAGCGCCTGTGGCATCGTTACGAGCACCACGCCGTCGATCGCGAGCGACTGCAGCACGGTGAGCGGCGCGTCCGAGGTGCCCGGCGGCAGATCGACGAGCAGATAGTCGAGATCGCTCCAGAGAACCTGTTCGTAGAATTGGCGAATGACGCCGGAGAGGATCGGTCCGCGCCAGATCATCGCGGTGTCTTCATTGCCGGTGAGCAGGTTCGAGCTGACGATCTCGATCGCGCTGCGGGAGACGGCCGGCACCATCAGCGGCTGCGGGTTGCCTTGCGGCGTCGCGGGCGCGTTCGGATCGGCTTCGATCGCAAGCGGGGTGCGCAGACCGAAGATCTTCGGAATCGACGGCCCGGTGATATCGGCGTCGAGGATGCCGACGCGAAAATGCTTGCGCCGTAAGCCGACCGCGATCAGTGCGGTCACGAGCGATTTGCCGACTCCACCCTTGCCCGACATGACGGGGATGACGTGCGCGATCGCGCCCCGCCGTTTGAATTCGCCCGGCGCGCGGCGGAGCGGTTCGCGATCCACCTGCGCGATGTTCGGGACGAAACCCGAAAGGCGCGCCTGGACGAGCGCGGCGACGATCGGCTCCACGCGCAGGCCGTGCGCCTTCGCGCCTTGTTCGATCGTCTCGTATTTGCCGACGCCGCATCCTGCGCAGTGCAGGCCGAAGCGCGTCAAAACGTCGGCCGCGATCGGTAGTTGGGCAACGAGTTCGCGAATATTGGAGTGCGGAGCGATCTCCATCTCGATGTGAGGCATGCCCGGTGCTTCGCCTTCCGCGCAGAGGGGGCCCGTGCGTGGGAAGGGAACGCCGCTGTTTCCGTTATGCAGATTCAACCGATGCGAAGCTACGAGCGCGCGCGAGGCGTCTTGGCGGGCGGCTGCGATTCGCCCGTCCGCTCGGGCTGGGCGGTAGGCGGCGAACCCTTCGTGCAGACGCGCGGGGATGGCGCGTATGCCTTCGACGAAGACGGCGAGCGCTACGTGGATTACGTCATGGCCTACGGGCCGCTGCTCTTCGGGCATAACCATCCGGCGCTCACCCGCGGGCTCGATGCGCTCGCCCGCGACGGCCTGGTCTACGGGTCAACGCACCCCGAGGAGGTGCGCTTGGCGGAGCGCGTTCGCGCGTACCTGCCCTCGATGGAGCGCATGCGCTTCGTCACGACGGGGACCGAAGCGGTGATGAGCGCGATTCGCGTCGCGCGCGCTTACACGCGCCGCAACCTCGTCCTCAAGTTTGCGGGGAACTATCACGGGCACTTCGATCTGGCGCTGCTCGATGCCGGCGCCTCGGCGCATACCGCCGATGCGGCGCGAAGCGGCATTCCCGCGGGCGTAACTCGGGACGTTGCCGTGGCTCGCTACAACGATCTCGCGAGCGTCGACAACCTTCTGCGCGGGCGCGAAGACGATCTTGCGGCGATCGTCGTCGAACCGATCGTCGGTAACATGGGCTACGTTACGCCGGTCGAAGGCTTCCTCGAGGGGCTGCGCGAGCGCACGCGGCGCGCCGGCGCGCTGCTGATCTTCGACGAGGTCATCACCTGGCTGCGGTTTGGGCTGCGGGGCGCGCAGGCGCGCGTCGGGACCGTGCCGGATATGACGGCGATCGGCAAGATCATGGGCGGCGGCTTCCCCATCGCAGCGTTCGGGGGGCGTGAAGACGTGATGGCCGCGCTCGCGCCGGCCGGATCGACGTTCACCGGCGGCACGCATGCGGGCAATCCGTTCGCGGTCGGAATGGCGCACCGCGTTCTCGACCTCCTCGAGGAGCATCCCGAATACTACGCACGGATGGATGCGCTCGGAAAGCGCCTAGCCGGCGGCATTCGGAGCGTCTTCGAGCGGCGGGCTCTGCCGTATGCCGTCGTGCAGCACGAATCGATCGTCGATTTCAAGTTCCGGCCGGGAGCGCCGAACCGCAACTACGACGACGCCCTCGCGGCCGACAAGGAGGCCTACGCCGCGTACTACCACGCGATGCGCGAGCGTAAGATCTTGTTGCCGCCCTCGCAGAACGAAGTAATGTTCGTATCGACGGCACATACGCAGAGCGACATAGACGAGACGGTCGCCGCGATCGACGCCTCGCTCGCAGCGACCCTCTCGCCGGCGCAGCCGGCGTAGTCCCTAGCCGCGCACGGGTAGGGGATAGGCGACCGGGCTGCGGCGGCCTTTGGCATCGACCGAACGCACGCCTAGGATGTAGTCGTCTTTGTTGATCTTTACGGTCGCCTGCGTGACGTCTCCGACGTTCTCCGAATACTGCCACATCGGGGCGGTCGTCGCGCGCCAAACCACTTCGTACGAGACCGCGCGTGCGACGGGCCTCCAGCGCAAGGTCGTATCGTATCCCAAGTGCTTCATGACCATCTGCGCGTCGCCCGGCTGCTCTGGTCCGAGCGCCAGCGCCGCCAGCGCCGCGACGTTCATCTTCGTGACCCGTGCGAGATAGTTGAAGTCGATGTACTTCAGCAGATCTCCGTATTGGACGCCGTCTTGCACCCGCACGTTTTGGTGCTGGTGGGCGAAAGTCTCGTGCGCTTCCGTAAAGCGCACCGCCGGGAAGCCTTGCGCCTGGAACGATTCCTGGTCGCCGCCGCGCAGGAAGCGGTCCGCGCGATAGATGAGCGTGGCTTTCATCGGCGGCACGTACTGCTGGGCCGTCTCTTTGACGAATCGTGCGAGCTCGCGCGACGGCGAATCGTTCTCCGAACCGATCAGGTTGACGAATGCAATCTTGGCGTTGTAAGGCAGCGCTTCGCTGAAGAGCCGCACGCGGTAGGGATCGTGCCTTCCATCGGGCTCGAGCGAAGTGCCGACGATGTCGTTGTTGAGATCGGCTGCCACGTGCACGCCCTTGGCGCGCATCTCGCGCGCGAAATGGTTCGAACCCCACAGCCCGAGCTCTTCGCCGTCGAAACACGCGAAAACGATCGTCCCGTGGAAGCGGGTCGCGGCCATGACCTTGGCGGCCTCGAGAACGGCCGACGTGCCCGAACCGTTGTCGTCCGCACCCGGGGCGTTGCGGACGCCGTCGGTGCAGTCGCCGTTGCAATCGTCGTAATGGCTCGACATCACGTAGGTGGCGGCGCCTGCGTCGTCGCCGCGCAGTACGGCGATTACGCTCGACTCCTTTACGGCTCGCGGCGTTCGCGAGATCTTGGGCTGTTCGTACGTATCGAACGAAACCGTCATGCGGCCGTGGCTGCGTTTGGCGTCGGCCTCGAACTGCGATGCGATCCAATCTCGGGCGGCGAAGACGCCGCGCGTATTGGAGTGCAGCCGGTTAGAGAAGTCGTTGCGCGTTCCGAACCCGACGAGAGTGGTATCGTACGCGCGTACGCCGCTTGCCGAGACGGCGGCAACCAGGGCGGCGATCTTCGGATCGATCGGTGCGCGGGTGATGGGCGGAGCGACCGCGGCACCGGCGGGCAGGACCGCGCCGGCAAGCGCCGCGAGCGCCAGGTAGGCGATAGCGATGCGAGGCTTCATCCCCGCCACTTCACGATGCCTGGAGATTGTCCTCAGTGCCGTCTTCCTGGCGCCGAAAATAGCACCCGAGAACGACCGTCGTTCCCTTGCCGGGAACGCTGTGCACGGCGAAGATGTCGGTGCACCGGCGCATGATGGGCAAGCCCCGCCCCCGCTCGCTCAAGGCCTCGGGAAGGAGCATTCCGGCATTGGGAGAGATCTCGAAACCGCTGCCCGAATCGACGATGGTTGCAAAAATTTTGTCGTCTTCGATCTGGCAACGGACCTCGATGACGCTTTCAGCCCCCGAATGTTCGATTGCGTTCGCGGTCGCCTCGCCGACGGCGACGATGAAATCGTCGAGTTCCAGGCACTCGACGGAAGAACGTTCGACGAAGGCGAGGATCTCGTCGCGGACGCTCTTGCCGAAGCAGGCGTTGGGGGGGATGCGAACCTTCAGCGGCCGCCTCGCGCGGTCGCCCAGGTCGCGGTCGGGGCATTCGCCGCCCCGCGTCATCGCACGCCATCCATGTGCCGATCTCGATTCTACCGCATTAAGGGAGAATTAAAACCCCGTGAGAGCAGATTCCACCCCCGCGGTCGTGTACGTTCTGCGCTGCCGCGACGGCTCGCTCTATACGGGCTGGACCGGCGATTTGGCGAGGCGCGTGCGCGCGCACGCCACGGGCCGCGGTGGGAAGTACACGAGATCGCGCTTGCCCGTAACGCTGCTTGCTTGGTGGAACGAGCCCGACGTCTCGGCCGCTCGCAGAGCGGAGGTGCGCTTCAAACGCCTCTCGCGCCGCGGCAAGCTCGCCGCGCTCGCCGCGAGCCAGGCCTTTGGGAGTCCGGTGCGCAAGCCTCCCGGACTGCTCGACACTCACACATATGAAAGAAGCGCAATGACTACCCATACCGCCCCCACGGGCGACGATCTGGCGGCGTACGCCGAGAAGGCGCGTTCCTCTGCGGTCCGCATCGCCACCCCGAAGGGCGATATCGTTTTTACGTTTTTTGCCGATGACGCACCGCGGCATTGCGCGGCCTTCGTGAAGCTCGCCGAGGCGGGATTCTACGACGGCTTGACGTTTCACCGGGTTGAGCCGGGCTTCGTCGTGCAAGGCGGCGACCCGTCGGGCGACGGCACCGGGGGGCCCGGATACCGGCTCGCGGCCGAGTTCAACGACCGGCCGCATCTGCGGGGCACGGTTGCGATGGCGCGCTCGTCGGACCCGCATTCGGCCGGGTCGCAGTTCTACATCTGCCTGGGCGACGCGCGCTTTCTCGATAAGCAGTACACCGTTTTCGGACGGATGACCGACGGATTCGATGCGCTCGACGCGATCCGCGCCGGCGATACGATGACGCGCGTCTCGGTGGAGCCTGCTAGCGGGGCACGCTGAAAGGTACCGCTAGTGCGGTTTCTTTCCACGTTCGATCGACTCTTTACGGCGCCGCTCCATCTCTTGCAACTCAAAGAACATGACGTCGACGACCTTGTCGACCTCGGCGACTTGCGTCGGCGGCGGCTCCTCGTGCTTGCGCGGTGGCGGCTTCGGCGCCGCCTTCCTGAGCCCGTCGTCCACGATGGCGTCTTGCGCGTGGGAGGCGCGTAAGAACGCCGCATACGCGCTCGCGGCTTTGGCGCGGACGTCGTCACTCTGCGGAATGTTGAAGACCGTTTCGAAAAAGCCTAGCCGTTCGCGTACCTCGCCGGCACGATCGGGCGGGTAGATCGTCGCGGGATCTCCGAAGGCGACGTGCTGCATCGGTACGTGCTGCCCGCTCGCGAGATGCGTGCGCACGTGGACGATGCCGCCTAGCGCTACGCTCGTACCTTCCGCCATGGTCGCGCCGTTGAACACCTTGGCGCCGGCCGCGATGAAACAGCCGGCCGCGACCGTCGCGCCGACGACGTAGGCACCTGGCCCAACGATGCAGCGCGCACCGATCCTCAGCGGAAACTGCATTGCTTTGCCGCCGCTCGCCTTGAGGACCGCGTTCTCCATCACGACGCTGCTCGTTCCGAGCAGGATGGGCGCGCCTTCGCTTGAGAGCACCGCGCCGTGCAGCACGGCGCAGTCGGCCTCGATCGTGACGTCGCCGCTGACCGTCGCGCTCGGCGCCACGTAGGCCGATGGGTGAATCTTCGGTTTCTTCGTTCCGCTGGAGAGAATCATGAGTGCGTACTCCGTATCGATGCGTCCTACCGTGGCTATTGCGGCGGGACCCCGTGCAGGCCTTCGAAAAAACCTCACCTGGTGCCCAGGCGCTTTGCGTTGCGGGGGCGTAGCGTCATCTCGATGATCGTTACCATCGCCAACCGCTACGGCTGCGGCGCGCTCGAAATCGGCCGGACCGTCGCGCGCTCTCTCGGCTACGAGTTCGTAGACGAGCAGCTCCCGGTCGTCGTCGCGAAGCGCTTGAGAACCTCGCCGGAGGCGGTCGAATCGGCCGAAGAGACCGGAACCTCGGTCGGAAGCCGCGTGCTGCGCGTGCTGGAGCTCGGCACGCCGGAGGTGGGCGGCGGCGTTCAGGATGCCGTCTCGTTCGACGAAGAATGCCTGCAGGAGGTACGGCAGGCCGTGCGCGAGTTTGCCGCGCGCGGCAGCGTCGTGATTTTCGGTCGCGGTGCGAACGCGATCGTCGGCCGCCGGGCGGATGCCATGCGCATCTTCATGCACGCGCCGCGGGGTTGGCGAATCGAACGCATTAGCGCGGGGCTCGGCGTCGACCGCGCCACGGCTACGGCGGAGATCGACCGCATCGACCGGGCTCGTGAGGCGTACATGCGCGCCTACTACGATATCTCTTGGGGCGATACGTCGCATTACGATATGACGATCGATACCGCGGCCTTCGGTTTGGCGGAAGCCGCAGCCCTCGTCGTGCGGGCAGTGGAGCTGCGCGCGTGACGGAAGAACCGCAGCGGCCGCTCGTCGAGCGGCCGCTGCCCAAACGCGATCCCGGTATCTTCGCGTCGCTGCGCTTTCACGACTTCCGGCTGCTGTGGATCGGTCTAATGATCTCCAACCTCGGCACCTGGATGCAGCTGACCGCCACCGGATACTTCATCGCAAAGCTGGCCGTAACGCCTGCGGTCGCGGCGCTCTTTCTGGGCCTGCAAGGACTCTCGCGCGCGGTTCCGGTGCTCTTGCTCTCGCCCGTCGCGGGCGTCGTCGCGGATACGTGGCCGAGGCGGCGCGTGCTCGCCTTCACCAACACCGCGATGGCGCTCCTCGCGCTCGCGCTCGCCGTGCTCACCACGCTCCATATGATGACGATCCTCGGACTCATCGTCATCACGGCGCTCAACGCCGCGGCGATGTCCTTCGATGCGCCGACGCGCCAGAGCTGGGTTCCGCTACTGGTCGGCCGGGACTATGTCGGCAATGCGATCGGCATGAACTCCGTCGCGTTCAACGCGCCGGCGGTCATCGGCCCGGCGATTGCCGGCGTTCTCATCGCGAGCATCGGCATAGCCGGATCGTTTTATATCAATGCCGTCGCCACGATGGCCGTCGTCGTTGCACTGGCGTTCATGCAACCTTCGCCCCCGAGCGTGGTTCGGCGCGAGCCGCTCGCGGGTGCCGTGTGGCAAGGATTGCGCTATCTGCTGGGCCATGCGATCCTGCGCCCGGTCATCATCGTCTTTATCGTGACCGCGGTGCTGGTGCGCCCCTATAGCGTGCTGCTGCCGGCGTTCGCCGTCAACGTCTTTCATGCGAACGCGACGTGGCTCGGCATAGCCATCGCCGCCACCGGCGTCGGCGGATTCGCCGGCGCGCTCCTCACCGCGTACTTCGGTTCGCGCGAGCGTCGCGGGCTGCTGTGGCTGCTCTCGGCGCTGGCAATGTCCGCCGGCGTGCTCGCGCTCGGCACCGTGCCGAATCTCGCATGGGCGCTCCCGGTGCTCTTTATCGTCGGCACCGCGACGCTCGTATTCTTGGGCACCTCGAATACCCTAATCCTCACGCTCTCGCCCGACGCGGTGCGCGGCCGTGCGATCTCCGTCTACTCGATGGTTGCGCTCGGCATCGTTCCGGCCGGTGCGCTCGTGCTCGGCGCGCTCGCGTCGCTGGTAGGGCTGCATCGCGGATTCGTGCTGGTCGGAGTCGCGAGCACGCTGGCCGTGCTCTGGGTGTGGTTGGCGCGGCCGGTTCTCCGAACGGTATGAAGTCAAAAAAAAGCGAGTCGCAATGACGGCGACTCGCTGACGTAAACGACGCCGGCTTCAGGCTGCTGGAGCGGCCTTCTTCCGGCGTGCGGTGGATTTACGGCGGGTCGCTTTTCGTGCGGTCTTGCGGGCACCCACTTTGCGGGTAGCCTTACGAGCCGTCTTCTTGCGCCCTGCGGTTTTCTTACGAGCGGTCTTCTTGCGGCCCGCGGCCTTCTTGCGGGTGGCCTTCTTGCGGGTGGCCTTCTTGCGGGTGGCTTTCTTGCGCGTCCCTGCTTTGCGGGCGGTGCGCTTCTTCGGCGCCGCTTTCTTTGCAGCGCGTTTCGGCGCCGCTTTCTTTGCAGCGCGTTTCGGCGCCGCTTTCTTCGTACGTTTGACTGCCATATTGTACGGAGTCATCCTTTCTCCGGCTAACGAGTAGCCAGGGTTGTTGCCTATGTTATACAGTAATACGGCGATTGTGGCAAGTTTTTAGGATATCGACGGGAGGTGCGACCGATGCGAATAGCGCTGGACGATGCGACGATCGATGTCGAAAGCGCGGGTAACGGCGACTCGATCGTGCTGTTGCACGGCTTCCCGGTGACGCGCGCGGTGTGGGATGCGCAAGTGCCGGTGCTGGCTGCGAACGCTCGTGTCGTGCGCCCCGATCTGCGCGGCATGGGATGCTCCAGCGTTCCCGAGGGACCGTACTTAATGGAGACGCTCGCCGGCGATGTCGCGGGCGTGCTCGATGCGTTACAGATCGAACGTGCCTCGATCGTCGGGCACTCGTTGGGTGGATACGTTGCGATGGCCTTCGCGAGGATGTACGCCGAGCGCTTGCGGCGCCTGATCCTCGTTTGCAGCCGGCTGGCCGCCGACTCGCCGGAGACCGCGCGGGCGCGCGACGATCTCGCCGACCGCATCGAGCGCGAAGGGCGCGTCGACGCCGCGGTCGACGCATATCTGCCGCGTCTGCTCGCCGCGCAGACGCTGGAAAGGCGGCCGGAGATCGTGGCGCGCGCCCGCGAGATGGGTCTCGAGAACACACCGCGCGGCGTCGCTGGCATGTTGCGCGGAATCGCGCAACGGGTTGCGTCGGACGATATCGCGCAGGAACTTACGATGCCGGTACTGATTCTTGCAGGGCGCTACGACGCGGTGGTTCCGCCCGTTGAAGCGCGCGCGATGGCATCCATCTTTCCGAATGCGAGCGTTGCCTTTATGGAGGGTAGCGGCCATCTGCCGATGCTCGAGGAGCCTGGCTCGACGGCCGCTGTGATCGCGGGCTTCCTTGCAGCAGGCTAGGAGGCTGTCGGGGTTGAGCACGTTTCCGTCTTTGGGCCGCCTTTTGCCCGAATACTTCGTTGCTCATCAGTCACGAAGCTACGGCTTCGCTCCTTCCGGCCAAGGACGGCCGTAATGCACGCGGGCACAGGATGTGCAGGAGCGTGCTTCTTCGCGCCTCGTCTCCGAACAAAACTCGGCGCCAAATCCGAAAACGGCTCAACTCCGACAGCCTCCTAGTGAATCTGCGCGATCTGCTCTTTGCTCAGTTTCACGATCGACGGCGGCAGCGGCAAGAAGTGCACCTCGTCGAGAAAACGCGCCGAGTTGCCGCCGCTCGGCAGAATGTCCCACGACAAGAACGCGACCAGATTCGCTCTCACCACCGCGTCGGCTTGGTGCGGATTGACGATGGCATATTCGTAGTTGATGATCGGGTAGGATTGCTTGCCGGGCGCGAAGACCAGCGAGATACGCTCGTCTTTGGGCGTCTTGTTCACCATCGCCTGAGCCGCCGCGGCGATCGTCGCGTGCGTCGGCAGGACGAACGCGCCTGCGCGGTTGCGGAGCGCCGCGTAACCCAGGTGCGCCGC
>JAJXWN010000248.1 GCA_021781595.1 bacterium
GAGCTCATCACGCCGATGACGACCAGCGCTCCCAGCATCGCCACCCCGGTCGCCACGAGCGTCCAGCGCAGGCTGCGCAGCAGTTGCGCGCCGCCGCTTCGCGCCGGTTCCTCGTAGAATGCGGGTCCGATAGCCGTAAAAGCCGCGGCGGCGAAGAGCAACGCGCCCGCGAGCGCGATCAGCGACCGCGCTATGATGTCGTGATGCGTCGCTACGCCCGCAAGGTAGAGCAGGAGCGTCAGCCCGTAGGCCGCGGCGGCGAGCCGGCGGCGGTACCAGCCGTACCAGTCGAGCAGCAGCACGAATATAGATGGAACCGCCAGCGCCGCCAGCCCGACGAGGATCGCGTTGTTGCCGCGATAGAGCGGTATCGGCGTCGCGCGGCCCAACCTAAAGCCTTGCGATTTCAGCACGGTTGCGATATCGCGAACCATCTCGACGTTCGATCTCTCGATCGAGAGGCCGCGATAACGATGGGAGATCGGGCGCAGGTAGACGACGCGGATATTGCGTTCGCGCACGCCGAGTTCGTAGCGCGCGACGATCTCGGGGATCGTGAGCTTGTCGAGTTCGGGCTTCGCGATGGCCTGCACGCGCACGATGCGGCCGGGAATCAATCGTGCGAGCGAGACGTTGCCTTTCTGCACTTGGCTCGGGTCGTAGGTCTCGATCTCACCGTAATTGAACGCGTGCTCCTTGAAGACGGCGGCCGCGCCCTTGATGTGGTCCGGGTAGCCCAGCACCTGATTGCGCATCCCGAAAAAGATGACGGTGGATATCCACTTGCCGGCGTGCAGATCGCGGATCATCTCTTCCATCTGCGGCCCGCGCAGCCGCTCGTCGTTCTGGAAGCGCGGGATCACGAACAAGCCGAGTTTGCGCGTCAGCGCGACCTCGCGGTGCGGAATCCCCAGAGCGACCGTATTGAAGTAGTCGATCTGCGTGCGCACCGAGATCACGTAGGGAAGGCTCGCGTGCAGAACGCGTATACCCGAGCGTTCGAAGTGCAGGGGCAACTGCTGCATGAAACGCTTGAAGGTGGATCGGTCGTAGACCAGCAGGTAGACCGCATTCGGGTGAATACGATCTCCGCGGACGAGTGCGGCGAGCGTCGGGTCGGCGAGGGGCGAGATGCGTGCGGCGTCCAACAAGCCTACGCCCGAGGTGACGTACGCGCTCTTCGACGTACCGGCCGCGCTGCCGAGTTCCTCGGCCAGTGCTAGCGAGGTGAGCCCCGCCCGCCGCAGCTCGACCAGAAAGGCCTCGGGGTTGTAATCGTAGGCATGGGCGAGCGTCAGGAAGTCGTTGTAGTCCATCGCGATCTCGACGCGACGAGTCTGCTCTTCGACGCGAACGCGAAACGCCGCGACGACTAACGACGCGAGCAGGGCAACCAAAAGCACGAACGCGGCGTAGCGCGTTCTAGTCGGAACGAATTTCACGAGGCCGAGCATTCGCGCAAAAAACAGGAAGGCCCGCCGTAGGCGAGCCCTCACTGCCGTCGCGTATGCGGTTGCCCGCATACCGGGTGTGGGCGACGTCGTTCCCTTGCGGGGTCTCGGCCTTCGCAGTACCGCCCACGGTGTACTTGCGAGGCGTCCTCACTCGTTAGGCATCCGGCTCGGTTTCCCTTCGGGGCCGGCCGACTTTTTTTAGGCCTTCCAGGAGGGCTCTCGTTTGTCCAAAAAGGCCCCCATCCCTTCCTGCGCGTCCTCGGCCATCGCATTCATGCTCATGATCTCCTTGGCGTAGGCATAAGCCTTCGGCTGGTCCAAATCGATCTGGGCGTAGAAGGCCGCCTTACCGATCCCGACGATCGTGCGAGCGGCCTGAGCTATCCTACCCGCGAGCGCGAGCGTCTCGGCGCGCAGCCGTTCCGCAGGCACCGCGCGGTTGACGAGCCCCCACTGCGCCGCCGTAGCCGCGTCGATCGCCTGACCGGTCAGCAGCATCTCCATCGCACGCTTGCGGCCGATCGCGCGCGTGAGCGCCACCATCGGCGTCGTGCAGAAGAGTCCAATCCGCACGCCTGGGGTCGCGAAGGTGGCCTCGCTCGAGGCGACGGCGAGATCGCAGGTCGCGACCAACTGGCAGCCTGCGGCCGTCGCGACCGCCGCGACTTCCGCGATGACCGGCTGGGGGATGCGCTGGATGGTCTCCATCAGGTCCACGCAGGTGTCGAAGATCTCGCGATACGCCTCGACGTCGCGGCCGAGCATCTCGCGCAGATCGTGACCGGCGCTGAAGGCCGGCCCCTCGCCCCGCAGAATGACGACGCGGTTTTCGCGGCTAGCCCCTGCGGCGCGCAGAGCTGCGGTCAACTCGAGCATGAGTTCGAGCGAGAGCGCGTTGCGTCTCTCGGGACGGTTCATCGTCAGCGTAACGATGCCGTCGCCGCCACGCTCGACGGTAATGAAACGGTACGGGGCAATCTGCATGGCCTGCCTCAAGGGTGCGGCGGTAATCTCCTTGCACGTTCTCCTCACGCTCCCGGCCGCTCCTGGCCGCTCCCGAGGAGGCTGTCGGGGCGCAAAGAGGCATCGCTCGCTGTCGAATACTGTCGAATGCTACGGATGCAGACGGCATCGTGGCGTTTGAGTTTCCCGTTCCTTCGTCAGGAGCCGGAGGCCCGGCGCCCAAGCGCCGGTGCCGCACCACTGGTATCGCGCTCGATGGTGCGCCGGGAATCTGGGCGATGACGGGCTCGAACCGCCGACTTCCTCCTTGTAAGGGAGGCGCTCTCCCAACTGAGCTAATCGCCCACGCCCGCGGGTATTCGCACCCGGGGGCCACGGCCCCCGGTGCGACGCAAGCCGCTAGGAGGCTGCCTCCTAGGACTTGCTGTCGGCGATCTTCTTTTCGAGCAGCGCCACGGCGGCTTGCAGTTGCGCGTCGTAGCGGATCTCGCCGAAGCGCGCGTCTTTGTTCTCTGCCACGACGACGTTGGGC
>JAJXWN010000249.1 GCA_021781595.1 bacterium
CGGCGGAAGCGCCGACGGCCTTTGCGATGCGCTTGAGTTCGGTCGCCCGCGGGTCGTACGCCTTGTATACGGCATGGCCAAAACCCATGATCTTTTCGTGAGCGGCAAATTTTTTCTCGACCCATGCGTCGACGTTACCGATGTCGCCGATCTCGAGGAGATTGTGGATGACCCCTTCGTTAGCGCCACCGTGGAGCGGTCCCTTGAGCGCGCCGATGGCCGACGTAACGGCAGCGTACATATCCGAGAGCGTCGCGGCTGTGACGATCGCGGCAAATGTCGAGGCGTTCATACCATGGTCGGCGTGCAGGATCAGCGAAACGTCAAGGACGCGAGCGGCTTGCGCGTCGGGCACCTTGCCGGTGAACATGTAGAGGAAATTCGCTGCGGTGTCGAGCGCCGGATCGGGCGCTACCGGCTCGAGTCCTTGCGAGATGCGGTGGTATGCCGCGAGAATGCTGGGAACGAGCGCGGTCAGTTTGAGAGCCTTCTCCAATTGAGCTTCGCGCGACATGTCATTGACTTTGGCATCGAACAATCCGAGCGCCGACACGGCCGTGCGCAGCGCATCCATCGGCGTTCCGTTTTTTGGAAGATCGCGAAGAAGGATGAGGAGCTCGGGGGGCAACGCCCGATGGCGATTGAGATTCGCGCGGAATTCGTCCAAGTGGGTCTTCGTAGGGAGGCTACCAAACCACAACGCATATGCGACCTCTTCGAACGTCGACGAGCTCGCGAGATCGTGGATGTCTAGACCCCGGTAGATCAACTCGCCCTTCTCGCCGTTGATCGAGGAGAGCCGCGTATCGCCGATGACCGCGCCGCGAAGGCCGGTTTGGCTCAAGGATGGGGGAGGCGTGAGTGCTTGATTCATAGCCATCTGAGCTTCGCCGGAGTCGATTTCCGACGCTATGACTTTTGGCAGAGCCTTGGCGGTTCTTTTAAAGGATAACAATAGCGGGGACAATCCTACCGGTAAAGGCGCTCAAGGGCGCAGTAGGACTGGCCCGGCTTCCCCCCCGTCTAAGGAGTACCATGCGAAAGAAAGTAACCATCGTCGGCGCTGGAAACGTCGGCGCCACCACGGCCCACTGGCTGGCCGCAAAGGAGCTCGCGGACATCGTTCTGGTGGACATCGTGGAGGGCATCCCACAGGGTAAGGCCCTGGATCTCTTGGAGTCGCTCCCCGTGGAGAGGAGCGACGTCGGCGTCGTCGGTAGCAACGGCTACGAACCGACCGCCGGTTCGGACATCGTCGTGATTACCGCCGGCTTCCCGCGTAAGCCGGGCATGAGCCGAGACGACCTCGTTCGTGCGAACGCTGAGATCGTTGGCGCGGCTACCGCGGAGGTGGCTAAACGCTCTCCAAATTCGATATTGATCGTCGTAACCAATCCGCTCGACGCGATGTGCGAAGTAGCGCGCCGTGTAAGCGGCTTCCCGCGCGAGCGCGTGCTCGGCATGGCCGGCGTCCTCGACTCCGCGCGGTTCTGCACGTTTATTGCGATGGAACTGGGCGTGAGCGTGGATAACGTGCACGCGTTCGTGCTCGGCGGCCACGGCGATCAGATGGTGCCGCTGCCGCGCTATTCGACGGTTGCCGGCGTACCGATCACCGAACTGCTCGACAAAGCGACGATCGACCGTCTCGTCGAACGCACCGCAAAGGGCGGCGGCGAGATCGTCAATCTCCTCAAAGCCGGCAGCGCGTACTACGCTCCGGGCAGAGCGATCACCGAGATGATCGACGCCATCCTGAAGGACAAACACAAGATTCTGCCGTGCGCGGCGTATCTGCAGGGCGAGTACGGTATCCGCGATCTCTTTATCGGCGTCCCGTGCCGTTTGGGGGCCAAGGGCCTCGAACAGGTCGTCGAGATTAGGTTGACGGCGGAAGAGAAGGCGTCCCTGGAGAAGAGTGCCCAAGCCGTTGAAGCGCTCGTAAAGACGCTTCCGTAGCCCGCTTGATAGAACGGAGTAGCCAAACCTCATGAATACGGCGCCTGGCGGCGAGTCATTTTCGCCGATGGTGCACGTCAACGTCGCATCTCCGGCCGGCGGCTACACGGTCGGCAATGCGTCTTTCTTTCGATACATCGTGCGCCTTGCGGAGATAGGCTTGCCTCTGCGAGTCGGCGACCGCGAGGCGCTCGATATGCTCGCCGCGATTCCGCACGCATTCTTCGACGACGACGAAATGTCGGGTATAGGCTGGAGGATCGTCCCGGCCATGGGAATCGATGACTGGCCCGTGCTCGAATCGACGCCCCAGCGTCTTCGCATCGCATTCGAAACGGCGCGCCGTATCCTGTGGGAGCACGCCGTTCCCGTCGGTGTGAGCGCCCGCGAGATCGTCGCCATAGAAGAAGAACTGGACAAAGTGCTGAACGTGCTCAAGCGCGCCGAGGATGCGGGCGTGCCCGTCAACGTCAGTTACGTCGGATAGCCCGAATCTTCGTTCGAGGAAGAAGATGCCAGGCCACCGAATCGCCCGCCCCGTCCTCCTGCTGGCCGGTCTTGCGCTGGCGGCGAGTGCCTGCAGCGGCGGCCGCACGGCAAACTGCGCCGGCTCGGTCGCATCCATCGCCCGCCCGCTGCGCCTGATGCCGGGCGGGTCGGAGCACCTTCCCCCGCTTCCCACGACACCGGCGCCCGGACCATGTGCCAGCGTAGCTCAGAGCGAGCTTGAAGTTCAGCGCAGCGCTTCGGCGATTAAAGCGATCGAAACCCACTGGCAACGTGCCGAGCGCACCGGCGACACCGGTTACGTGCAGATGCTCCTCGCACCGGAGTATACGGCCGTCGGCCCGCACGGGATGCTTCACGACCGCCGGAGCGTTCTTGCGGCTGCACCGACAAACCGGAGCCCAGCCACCTCACCGGAAGCGTTCGAAGTCACGGTCGCGAT